>NZ_VPBZ01000007.1:0-298820 GCF_013418475.1 Acinetobacter sp. YH12140 | reverse complement strand
GCTGGCGACAATAGCAAGAGTGAACCACCTGATCCCTTCCCGAACTCAGAAGTGAAACCTCTTAGCGCTGATGGTAGTGTGGGGTTACCCATGTGAGAGTAAGTCATCGCCAGCTCATTATTCGAAAACACCCCCTTCAAAGCGAAGGGGGTGTTTTTTTATGCGGGGAAAAAAGGGGCGAAGAAAACAAAGAATTCTTCATTCATTTTTATGTGATTTTTAAATTAAAGGCTGAAAGGCGTATACTATCCGTGTCATTGATGGAAAGCTCATGTCTGATTTAGCTTCAAACGCTCATTATATTGAATACGGCACACGACCATTTCTTGCCATTTTATTTTCTTTATTTTTAGCAGGCTTCGCAATTTTTTCATCGTTGTATTGTGTACAACCGATGATGCCCATCTTTGCGGATTATTTTCATGTCAGTCCGACACATAGCAGTTTTCCTTTATCTTTTTCTACCATTGCCTTAGCAATAGGGCTGCTTTTCACCGGTTTGATTTCAGATCGATTCGGCCGCAAGCCTGTGATGGTCACTGCTTTATTTTTGGCGGCGTCACTTTCAATTATCAGTTCCATATTTGCACTTTGGGAAATATTTTTATTGAATCGCGTGCTGATCGGATTAAGTGTGAGTGGCGTTGCTGCAGTTGCAATGACTTATATAGGTGAAGAAATTGCGCAAAAAGATATAGGCTTTGCAATGGGCCTGTATATTTCAGGTACCGCTATTGGCGGAATGGGTGGTCGTCTCATTGCAGGGGTATTGATTGACTATATTAGTTGGCAAAATGCCATGATGATTATCGGCGTCATTAACCTATGTATAGCCACAGCATTCTTTTTATTACTTCCAGCATCTCAACATTTTCAAGCTTATCCCATTCGTTTCAACCGATTTTATGAATCTTTCGTTAAAAATTTAGCAGATCCTAAGCTGAGAATTTTATTCCTTCAAGGTTTTATCCTCATGGGATGTTTTGTCTCTATATTTAACTATATGAGCTACCACCTATTAGAAGAACCTTATCAACTTTCTCAAACATGGATTGGACTAATCTCCATAGCATATTTGGCAGGAATATATAGTTCACCTCGGGCTGCAAGTTGGGGGAAACGCTTTGGCCGGGCAAAAGTTTTACCTTCGATGCTGATCATGATGTTGTTGGGGCTGTTGATCATGCTCATTCCGGCATTTTGGTCAGTCATTTTAGGGCTGATTGTATTCACTTTTGCTTTTTTTGCAGCGCATTCCACGGCAAGTAGTTGGGTATCAGTTCAATCCCTGCAATACCGTGCCGTAGGTTCATCTTTATATTTATTTTGCTATTACTTAGGTTCTAGTATTTTGGGTAGCAGTAGTGGTTTGGTTTGGGAGATGTCTGGTTGGATTGGGTTGACGAGCTTTATTTCTGTTATCTTGATGATCGGTTTATTTTTAGCAATAAAATTGAATAAATTAAAATAGAAATATGTGAATAAGCTATTATTTAATATTCGTTTTACATCTATTTTTTAATATAAATAACACTGTAAAAATGGCGGAATTTATTATTTTTATGATTATACAACTTTGGTCTAATATTTCTTTTAAAAGGTGCCTCATAATAATGAAACGCATCACAATATAATAAATAAAATATTTTTGGTTATCATTTTTAAAATTTAATATATTTTTAAATAATTGATATTGAATGTTTATTTGTATTTTTTGAATGTTTTTGCATTTATTTTTGGTTAGAATTATATATAGATCATCATTGGTTTTAAACTGAAGGTGATTATGAAAAATATAACTATTTTAATGATGGCTTTGGTTTTTATCTTAATCTCAGCTTGTACAAGTACCACGAATTTAGGGACAGCAGGCGCAGAGCGAAAACAGTTTTTTATCGTTCCTCAAAAGTTATTAACTAAACAGGCGGATAGAACCTATCAACAATTTATTCATCAGGCGAAAGACAAGCAACTTTTGATCATTGATTCGAAATTGGATCAAGTTTTAAATAAACTCAAAAAAAATGCGGAGTTTTACCGTCAAGGTTCGAGTCAATGGGATTGGCAAGTCAGTGGGAATCTCAATAAAGATTTAAATGCACATGGTTTTCCAAGTGGGAAAATTGTCATTAACACAGGTTTGTATTGGAGTTTAAAGCTGAATGAAGATGAATTGGCATTTGTGATGGCGCATGAAATCGCACATGCATTGCGTGATCATCATCGTGAGAAGATTTCCCTGCTGTTTGCAAGTCAGGTGGCGATGATTTCTTCAACTGCGGGTATCGGTGCGCTTGCAACGGCTGCCAGTAGTGTGAGTGGGCAAGCGGTTTTTCTGCCTAAAGTTTCAAAATTTGAACTAGAAGCTGATGTCCTTGCACTTGATCTGATGTCGAAAGCGGGCTTTGATCCAAATGCAGCATTGAGTTTTTGGCAAAAATATCAGCAGGAAACGACACGCCGTCAAATGCTTGATGTAAAACCATTGATGACTCAAGATAGTATAGATAAGCGTAAGGTTTATATTGAAAAATATTTACCTGAAATGCACATTCAATTTCAACAGGCGCAGGCTGTAATGTTGAATAAAAATGCGATAACTCATGACACATTCTAGATTGATTTAAATTGTACAAAGATCCAAATGATTTTTAAATCTAGTTTTATAGTCGTGCTACAGCACTATTACATCTGATGTCTATATAAAACAATTCAATGATTCTCTAGCTATTGTATAAATTATAATCAAGCATGATGAATAGAATTCATGGTAAAATGATCGGCTTTCATCTTCTTTGATCTTTTTTCAGATCATTCCATCTGCCAGCCGAGAATTGCTAGCCATGTCTACTGCTTATACTATGCAGACTGCGCCAAAAGCGTTGTTTGATTACGACAAATATTGGGCGTCTTGTTTTGACCCTGCGCCATTTTTGCCGATGTCACGCGAAGAAATGGATCAACTCGGTTGGGACAGTTGTGACTTTATTTTGGTCTGTGGTGATGCCTATATTGACCATCCATCATTCTGCTCAGGCATTATTGGTCGTACTTTAGAAGCGCAAGGCTTCCGTGTGGGTATTATTGCACAGCCAGACTGGACCAATGTAGAAGCGTTCCGTGTATTGGGTAAACCAAATATTGCTTGGGGCGTGACTGCCGGCAACATGGATTCGATGATCAATCGTTATACGGCAGACCGTAAAATCCGTTCGGATGATGCCTATTCTCCGGATAATCAACCGAATAAACGTCCAGACCGTGCAGCAACGGTATATTGCCAACGTGTGCGTGAAGCTTATCCAGATGTGCCTGTATTATTGGGCGGTATTGAAGCCTCGCTGCGCCGTATTGCACATTATGATTATTGGTCAGACAAAGTCCGCCGTTCAGTATTGATGGACTCGAAAGCCGATCTATTGATGTATGGTAATGGTGAACGTTCAATCACGGAAATCATGCATCGTTTGGCTCGCGGTGAAAAAATCCAAGAGATTACGGATGTCCGCGGTACTGCATTTATTGTGAATAAAAATAACCGGGCTTCAAAAGCGAAGTTTGTTGAAATCGCATCAAATGATGTCGATGCGATTGGCCGTGTCGATCCGATCATTAATCCTTATGTGATGACTGAAGACCTTGAAGGCTGTGAAATCGAGAAAGACAAAGACAGCGTTACGCAATATCAGGGCTTCCAAAAAGAGGCGGTAGCAAATCCGATTGTTCGTGAAGGCGATAATTTAGACGCCGACACGCAAATCGTGCAGCTGCAACCTGCATCAAAAGCCATTAAGCATAAATTGCCGCCGCGTGAATTGGCGGTGATTCGTTTGCCTGCCTATGAAGATGTGGCGAATGATCCTGTGCTGTATGCACATGCCAACCGTATTTTGCATTTGGAAACCAATCCGGGCAATGCGCGCGCGATGGTACAAAAGCATGGTGAACGTGATGTCTGGTTAAATCCACCACCGATTCCATTGACGACGGAAGAGATGGACTACGTGTTTGATTTACCCTATGCACGTCTGCCACATCCTGCGTATGGTGAAGCGCGTTTTCCTGCCTTTGACATGATTAAGTTCTCTGTGAACATTATGCGCGGCTGTTTTGGCGGCTGTACCTTCTGCTCAATTACAGAGCATGAAGGGCGTATCATCCAAAACCGTTCTGAAGAATCGATTTTGCGTGAAGTTGAAAAAATTCGTGATACCGCACCGGGCTTTACTGGGATCATTTCTGACTTAGGCGGCCCAACGGCCAATATGTACCGTTTGGCATGTAAAGATCCTGAGATTGAAAAGAACTGCCGTAAGCCGTCGTGTGTATTCCCAGGTGTATGTCAAAACTTGCACACCGATCATGCGCCTTTAACCCAGTTATACCGTAAAGCACGTTCATTGCCGGGGATTAAAAAGATTCTGATCGGTTCTGGTTTACGCTATGACCTTGCGGTGTTAAACCCAGAATATGTCAAAGAATTGGTGACACATCACGTTGGCGGTTACCTGAAGATTGCGCCAGAACATACCGAAAAAGGCCCATTATCGAAGATGATGAAGCCGGGGATCGGGACCTATGACCGTTTCAAACAAATGTTTGATCGTTTCAGTAAGGAAGCAGGGAAAGAGCAGTATCTCATTCCTTACTTTATCGCAGCGCATCCGGGTACGACGGACTATGACATGATGAACTTGGCGATTTGGCTGAAGAAGAATGGTTTCCGTGCCGATCAGGTGCAAACCTTCTATCCATCACCAATGGCGACTGCAACCACCATGTATTACACCGGTAAAAACCCGCTGGCTAAAGTGGCGCGTTATACCGAAAATGTCGATATCGTGAAAGGTGAAAAACGCCGCCGTTTACATAAAGCCTTCTTGCGCTACCATGATCCAAACAACTGGCCATTGCTGCGTGAAGCGCTCAAAGAAATGGGCCGTCAGGATCTGATTGGTAACTCAAAACAGCATTTGATTCCGACGTATCAACCGGCTGGCAGTGCTGAGGGTCAATACCAATCTGCACGTAAAAAGAACTCAAGCATTGCGGGTGATTCACAAAAACGTACAGGCGAACAAGGTAATCGGACTAAGGCTGCTCAATCGCGTCCTTCAAATACCAAGAAGCGTCCTGAGCGCGGTCAAATCTTGACGCAGCATACTGGTCTGCCGCCGCGTGAAACGGGTGATGCGAAAAAACCTTTTGGCGGTCCGAAACCCAAAGGAAAATCGAAGTCTAAATCACGCGCTTAAAATGGATAGATAAAAAAAGACACTTCGGTGTCTTTTTTTATGGGTGTTATGCTCGGCAGCATCAGACAATTTGCATTTTTATATGCTGTTACAAGCTCAATGCCATATGTGTGTCGGTTATCTCAATGAAATACGAGCAAAATTTGACAGCTTATCGGAATAGTCTGACAGTGAGAGGAAATGCACTTGCTGTCGTTTTAGCGAATGATCTAAAGTATCTGTATATAGCAATGGATGCTATTACTCTGAACGAAGTGGCATGTGATGTTTGACGCTTTAAGTTTGCAACTTTTTGTCAGTTTAAATACGTATTGTGTGAAAGTTAGAGTTATTTTTTTTAATAGGAAATTAAAAAAATAATACTGGTTGTATACTTCGTCTTCAAAAGAAGTATGTCAAAAACCAAAAATATAAGAAATATAAAGGATTATGAGATGACTATATACATAGTAATAGGGAGTATTTTACTCTTCTGTGTGCTCATAATGGCTTGGAAAAGTTTAGAAGGTGATTCTAAGCAACAAGATAGCGCATTGAAACAACGTGCTATTTTCAACATTAATGAGCAATTAACCTACACGCGTTTAAAAGAAATTTTGCCTAAGCATACGATCCTTGCGCACGTGTCTTTTGATGCACTGTTGACTACGAAATACTATCGTACGCGGAATAAGTATCGAAATATGGTAGCGGACTTTGTCGTCCTAGATGAACAGCATCAGATCTTGGCGATCGTCGCTTTAGATGATCCAATGGTGCTAAAACGGATGCAGCAGTCGCAATATCAAGATGCTTTGCTCGCTTTGGCAGGCTATCGGGTCATTCGTTATGATGATGTGCCTGAGTACGTTCAATTACGCGAAGATTTCTTAAATGAGCAGCGTGTACAAGCGCCATTTGTACCGGTTAATGATCTGAAAAAATATCATTTATATTCAGATTTGGAACGTAAAAAGATCAAAATTATTGGATCTTAGGGATTCAAAGAGCAAAGTCTTTTGCAAAAAAAGCATGTCTTCAGACATGCTTTTTTATCGCTGTCCGGGCTTAATGGTTATTCAGGCTTAATGGCTACGACCGTTAATTCTACCCGTACACGCGGGTCGTATAATTTGGCTTCGACACAAGTCCGTGGTAATGCTTCAATGTCTGACACCCACGCATCCCATACCTCATTGAATGCTGCATAATCCTGTTCAATATCTTTAAGATAAATGGTCACTGACATAATCTGGCTTTTATCTGTGCCGGCATCTGCAAGTAATTGATCAATGATTTCAAATGTTTGCTGTGTTTGTCCTTTGATATCTAAGTCAAGGTCTGTTGCCAATTGACCTGCCAAATGGACCAATTGACCAGAAATAGCGATTTCGGAGAAGCGTTTTGAAACATGCAGGCGTTGGATGGTCATGCGGAATATCCTGAAAGCAAAAAGGTCACTTAATCTTGAGTTTTAGGCATTGTAGCTGCAACCAAGGCCGTCAATAAACAGCCGACAGCAAGGTAGATTGCCACATAATGCCATGAGCCATCACCCCAAATCACCAAAGCTGCTGCAATCATTGGGGTAAAGCCACCACCGATAATACTGGCCACTTGATAGCCGACACCTGCGCCACTGTAGCGATAGGCGGTACCAAACAAGGAGGTAAAAATCGGTTGGTGTACACTCACCACCATATCATGGGCAATATTGGCAAGGAAAATTGCACCGACAATAATCAGCCAAGTATTTTGTGCATCAAGGGCCATAAAGAATGGAAAAGCTGAAAGCGCACCAATCAATCCACCAAGAACACACATTTTACGATGATCAAATCGATCTGCTAACCACGCAAAGAGGGGAATGCTGAAGCAGCTAATTGCACCAACCATTAAAGTGATATTAAGGAAGAACTGTTTGTCCATGCCCAATTGAGCGGTGGAATAATTCAGTGCAAAGTTCGTCACCAAATACATGGTGAGTAACTCGGTCAAGCGCAGCGAAATAATGTAGAAAAAGGCTTTGGGGTGTTGGCTAATCGCTTGCAGAATCGGTAATTTTTGCGGCGTTTGCTTAGCTTTGACCACATTGTCGACGAATTCTTGAGATTCGTCTTGATCACGTCGGATCCACATTGCGATAGCCAGCAAGACAATACTGGCAATAAAGGGAATTCGCCACGCCCAATCAGCAAAAGCATCTTCACCCAAAGTGGCAATAATCAAAGACACAGCGCCTGTTGCCAGAACGAGTCCGACGCCATAGCCAATTTGTACACCACTACTGTAAAAGGCTTTTTTGCCTTTCGGGGCATTTTCTACAGCCATCAGGGCAGCGCCGCCCCATTCACCACCGACAGCAAAACCCTGTATTGCCCGAAGTGTTACGAGCAGGATCGGGGCCCACCAACCGATGGCCGCAAAATTGGGTAATAAACCGATACCGACAGTCGAAATCCCCATCAGGATGACGGTGAGCACCAACATTTTTTTCCGACCCAGCTTGTCACCAAAATGTCCAAACACAATGCCGCCTAAGGGGCGGAACAGGAAGCCGACGCCAAAGGTCGCCAAGGCTGCCAAGGTTCCCATATTGTTGCCAATACTGGGGAAAAACTGATCTTTGAAAATGAGTGCGGCAACAATGCCATAAAGTAAAAAATCGTACCAATCGACTACGGCACCAATGAAGCTACTTAATGCGGCTTTACGCGCACGTTGTTCTTGATTTTGTGAAATATTTTGAAGATTTGGAGCAGTTTTTGCAGAAGGCATACAGCGGGGTATTCCATGATTGACAACAGAGTTGCCCTGTAATATTCGGATTTGATCGTCACGCCAATCACAGGACAGCATGCTGAAAGTAAAGGTGATTTTCAGCATCTCAGCGCATACACGGATAATGTAGTGCGCTGATAGAGTACTCTAATTTTAGGCTTTGTGAATAGCAAAGTGCTTTAATTTTGTTCTTCTGCCTAAATCTTAAGCAAATACGATCTTCTTGAAGTTTTTAGAGCAGCGAAAGTTGTGTTTCTTGGTTTTGCGCACTTAATTGATAGACCCCTACGCCAATCAGGCGAAATTGATCTTCCTCAGAAATATGCATTTCATGCAGTAATCGCTGCAATACCTGCGCAAGGTCTTCACGATGATTCAGTGACGTTTTAAAACTTTTACTGTGCTGTAGCACTTGGAAATTCTTCAGTTTTAATTTGGCCGATACACCGCGCGCGCTTAACTGCTTTTTTTCTAAACTTGACCAAACTTGGTCAATCAATTTGGGCCAATAGGGCTGACATTGGCTCAGGGTGAGATCATCATCAAAAGTGGTTTCTTTGGAAATCTGCTGACGCTCGCGGCTAGATTGGACCGGTCGTTCATCAATCCCTTGTGCATACAGATAGAGTTGTCGGCCATATTTACCGAAATGATGAATCAGAACGGCTTCTTCAATTTGTTGTAAATCACCCAATGTATTGAGTTGCATGGCTTTTAATTTTTCTTGAGTCACTTTTCCCACACCGGGAATTTTTTTCAGTGCCAAGTCATGGATGAAATGCAAAACTTGAGACGGTTTGATAATACAAATGCCATTGGGTTTGTTCCAATCAGAAGCAACTTTAGCCAAAAATTTATTGGGCGCGACACCTGCGGAGGCAGTTAAACCAGTGCTTTGTAAAATCTCTGCCTGAATTCGCATAGCGACTTCAGTGGCACTCGGAATATGTTGTAAATTTTCTGTGACGTCCAAATAAGCTTCGTCTAAAGATAGAGGTTCAATCAGCGACGTATAGCGTTGAAAAATCGCATGAATTTGCGCCGAAACGGCACGATATTTTTCAAAATTAGGTTCGATCACCACGACCTGTGGGCAGAGTTTACGGGCCTGTGCCATCGACATTGCAGAACGTAAACCAAATTCACGTGCAGGATAGGACGCAGCACAGATGACTGCACGAGGGTGATGTGAAGACACAACAACAGGAAGCTGCTTGAGTTCTGGACGTTCCCGCAGCTCTACTGACGCAAAAAATGCATCCATGTCGATATGTATGATTTTCCTCATGCCTAATTAGATCAGTGCCTAAAAATTGAATGTCAGTATCGCACAGTCAATCCAGCGCTTTCCTCAATTTTTTAACTCGAACGACACAGGTTGACTGAGTAAAACCACCTTGTTGTTTTGAGCTGCTGCCGACTGTATCAATAGATTTAGGCTTTGAGGGGTGTCATCGGCAAAGCGAGGTAAAAATTCGAGCTCTGGATTCAGTGGTTTGAAAAAATTATCCCAATGAATTGGAATCACGGTGCTGGGTTGAAGAGTCGCTAAGGTTTCTTTGAAATATTGCTGTTGAAACGCTGCCGTTTGCTTGGAAAGCTGAGCGATGCCTAAAAATAAAGTATCGACTTTTAGTTTTTGCAACTGTTTGGGCACAGCACCTGTACTGGCTTTGACTAAACTGTAATGCGGCCCATATTGGATGAGATAATCATATGATCCACCTTCTTTAAACTGACTAAAATGTGCAGGGAGTTGCAGTGGCTGCGAAATTTCTTCCCCCAAATCATCATTAACGGCCGTTGGCGGAGTATGTTGCGAGGGGATGGCAGTAATGGTGAATTTACCGATTTGCATCGGCTGCCAAGCTTGAACTTCGTGTAATTGTGATTCAGCGATTGGCATTGCCCGTGCAATATTTAAGGTGCTTTTAGAGCCGACAATCATGGCCTGAGGGAGCTGGTGGGCCAACATTGGAATATCGAGCGCATGATCATAATGTGAATGAGTCACGAAAATAGCACGTGTGCGTTTTAAGTCGTATTGGTCGATATAGCTGTGTAATAAAGGTCGATCACTTTGAATCTGAGTGAATATGGTCTGACTAAGCGATGGACGAGTAAAGAAGCCATCGATGAGGATTTGCGCTTGACCATCGTCAAACAGTAAGGTCGAAACGCCAAAGAACTTTACGTGATAGGGCAAGTTAGAGAGATTATCTGCCGCGTTTTGTGTGGGATGTTGATAATGCCACGTTTTAAACGCTGCCAAGGTCCCTGAAGGTTGGATCAAATAAGCCAATATCCCAATGGCGAGGATCATAAAGATTGAAAATATAATAAGAAAAATTTTTAAAATACGCATCCTGCGACTCAGTTTTCATGGATTATTTTGTTCGATGTTGTCCTGAGTCGGTGATTAAATCAACGGGGTTTGATCGGGGAAACGCCGTTTTTGTCTAAAAACTCAGTCCATGCCTTGGCATCACCTGAAAATACATTTAAATCGACGGTGGTCGAGATGCCTTGAATTTTTCCTTGATTGGTATGTTGCCAAATCAGCCATTTCGGATTGTTTTTTAGATCGGGTGGGCCTTTATATTCGCGGACCCACAGCGGCGTCTGTTTAAACTCGCCAGCTAAGACAATATTATAAAAAGACTTCGAGGTATAAAAAATCGGTTGTTTGCCATAATGGCGGTGCAAGCGATCATGCATATAGCTGATTTCTTTGAGTAACTGCTCTTTGCTGTAGGTGTTAATGCAGTTGGTGTCATATTCCAAATCAATCACGGGAGGAAGGGCATCGGCTTTTTTCGGCACGGAAGCAATAAAATTTTCCGCCTGAATCTTGCCATCACGGCACAGACGGTAAAAATGATAGGCCCCAACTAAAAAGCCGTTTTCCCGTGCTTGTAACCAGTTGTCTTGAAATTTTCGATCTTTAAAATCGCCACCTTCTGTGGCTTTGAGATAAACGAATTGGTATTTTTTAGGTGAAATTTTTGACCATTGAATATCTTTTTGATGATGAGAAACATCAAAACCTTTGACGGGATATTCTTCTGCAGATGCATGGCGATGCGGCATCACGGCTAAATAACCTAATCCAGCCACCGCCAAGACGCCGCTGATAGCGCTGAGTGCAATAATCGGGCTGTATTTTTTGAGTGAACTTTTAGAGGTACGTGATTTGGCTTTTTTAGGCATGAAAATGTATCCAAGTATCCATTTTATCATAACCCTTTAAGGGCTGATCTGTCATAGATTTGCCCGATGACACAGGTTTAGACATCCACATGTTTAGGAATCTGCCAAAAAATCGCTGCGGTAATCAGGTTAATGCAGCCGAGTAAAATCAAGGTGCTATGGAATGCCGTTTCGATTTGTGCAGGACCATGATAGGCCGTAAACACGTTGACTAAAGTCCCTGCCAAAGCCACACCAATACTCATGGATACCATCATAATCATCGACAAGAAACTGTTGCCACTGCTGGCATCTTGTTGGGGTAAATCTTTGAGGGTTAAGGTATTCATCGAAACGAATTGCAGCGAGTTTAAAATACCAAAAATAAAAAAGTGTAAGGCACGTAACCAAGTGGGGGTTTCAGCCGTAGAGAGTGCAAAACTGCAAATACAGGCACCGACCAAGAAAGTATTTACCAATAACACTTTACGATAGCCAAAGCGTTGAATAATTTGACGAATAATCGGTTTTGATGCCAATGAACCGAGTACCGTCGGTATCATCAATAAACCTGTGATAAAAGGCTCAAAGCCAAAAGCCACTTGTAGCATTAAGGGAATCAAAAATGGCATGGCATTGCCGCCAAGGCGGGCAAAGAAGTTGCCGATAATACCGATGGCATAGATCCGATTTTGAAATAATTTACTGCGAAACAGCGCATTGGCGTGGGTATGTGCATGAAAGGCATAGATCAAACTAGCGATGATCCCCGCAGCGACCAAAAGTAGGCTCCACCATAGCGGCAGATGCGGGCTGGCAAAGTTTTCAATGCCTAACGATAAACCCACCATGGCGATGACCAATAAGAAAAAACCCATAAAGTCGAAGCGTTGTACGCTCGGTTCGGTCACATTGGGCATGGCTTTAAAGGTAATGAGTACCCCTAACAGTCCCATTGGAATGTTAATTAAAAAAATCCAATGCCAAGTTGCGACTTCCACCATCCAACCGCCAAGGGTAGGGCCTATTAAGGGGCCAATCAAACCGGCAAGGCTCATCAGACTCATAGCCGATAAAAACTGTGTCCGAGGAATCACTTTAAGCATCGCCAAACGCCCAACAGGTAGCAGTAATGCGCCACCTATGCCTTGAATTACCCGATAAACTAGCAGCTCATTCAGGCTATTGGCCATGCCGCAGCCTAGCGATGCAAACGTAAAAATAATAATGGCTGTGAAATACGTATTTCGTACACCAAAACGATCGGCCAACCAACCACTTAAGGGAATACACGCCGCAACTGACAAGACATAGGCCACGACCACACTATGCATTTGAAGTGGGTCTTCACCTAGACTTCTCGCCATCGCTGGGATTGCGGTATTGACGATGGTCGTATCCAGCCCTTGCATAAAAAAGCCAATAGAGACCAATAGCACAAGAAGTCTAAATTCGGGTTGTAAAGCCTGATGCGTTGGCGTGCTATTCATAAGTCAATAAAGCTGAGATTTTTAAACAGTTTAAATGAATATTGCCATTTGGATGTAGTAAAAGCTTTGCATAATTGAGCCAAAAAATTGCAAGAAAAATGCAATGAAAGTTTAATCTCTATGCAAACTAATGTTTATAACTTGGTCATATTTAAATAAAAGACGAATGAAAACATGAAACTACAAGTTTCGGCACTGATGTGATTAAACAAGGCGATGTGGGACCTGAAGATCTGATTTTTATTGCCGCCAAAGATTCGCCCAATGCCCAACCTTTGTTGGTGGTTGGAAATGAAGTGAACGGTAGCACTGCGGTTTATCAGATTAAATTGAAATAATTTAATTTTAAATTGTTGTTTTATCTAAAATTTTTATTTTAATGTCGAGAAAAGCACGGCACAAAATTGTATGAACGCCAGATAAACTGTCATAATGCGCTCAAGTCCTTCATTTATTGGAGGGCTTTTTCTTTATGGCAAAGGTGTTTTGTTTTCATGACAATCGAAATTCTGATGGTCATAGGCTTCTGTCTCGCGGCCTATTCTATTGTCGGTAATGATGTGCCACAGACATTGGGAACCTTTATTTCATCCAATGCGCATCGCCCTTGGTGGCTGTTGTGGATCTATGTCAGCAGTATTCTAGCTATTGTATTGGTTTATGGTTGGTACAGTTCTGGCGTGGGGGATGCATCTTATGGTCGTTTAGAAACGATTCCATTTCCCGCAGAAGGGGTAACGTGGCTCTATATTGTGCCACCGATCTTACTGATCATTTTGACTCGCTACGGGATACCGGTCAGCACCACATTCTTAGTGTTAACAATTTTCTCTCCGAGTAGTCTCGGCTCGATGTTAACCAAGTCGATGATGGGTTATGCGGTAGCTTTTGTTGTCGCGATTATTGTTTATCGTTTTGTGATTAAAGGCATCTCGGTTTATTTCAGTAAAACACGTGATGAAACCCCCTCGAATATTTGGGTGGGACTACAGTGGGTTTCGACGGCATTTTTATGGAGTCAGTGGCTGATTCAGGATTTGGCCAATATTTTTGTCTACGTCCCTCGTCAGGTGCCGCTGGAGTTCCTGATTTTTGCAATTGTGGTGTTTATCGTACTGCTTGGGATCATTTTGTACCAACGTGGTGGGGCGATTCAGGGCATTAT
Source organism: Acinetobacter sp. YH12140 (assembly GCF_013418475.1). Classification (NCBI taxonomy): domain Bacteria; kingdom Pseudomonadati; phylum Pseudomonadota; class Gammaproteobacteria; order Moraxellales; family Moraxellaceae; genus Acinetobacter; species Acinetobacter sp. YH12140. Next base: position 284,961 of record NZ_VPBZ01000007.1, on the reverse strand, counting down.
CGACACCAAAACAGGTGTGGCTGATATCCGCTCGGCAACCATTATCGACTTTATGTATGCCTTGATTTTATTGGTGTTCAAAGAGTGGAGTAATATTCCAATGAGTACCACTTGGGTATTCTTGGGCTTACTTGCAGGACGTGAATTTGCCATGTCCATGCATTTACATGAAGTGAATAAATATCGAACTTCACGAAATGTCAGCAAAGATGCGATGAAATTGATGCTTGGTTTATTGATGAGTATTTTCTTAGCGACAACATTGCCATGGTTCTATCGTGTGGTGTCAGGTTAAGTCGGCACGATCTTGATTTGAAGTAGGACATCGAGCAATAAAAAAAAGGGGAATACTTTATTCCCCTTTTTGACATCTAAAATACAGTTAGACCACGAAATTTTTCGGGCAATCTAAATTTTTCAGTGCGCTAAAGATCTGCTTCGAAGAATTACATACGATCAGTTTGGCACGATGCTGCGGCGGCAAGAAACCTTCAGCGACCGCATGGTCTAATTGTGCAATTAGTGCATCATAGAAGCCATTGACGTTATAAAGCATCATCGGTTTTTGGTGTTGATTCAACTGTCCCCAAGTGGCGATTTCTAAAATTTCTTCGAATGTACCGAGACCACCGGGCAGAGCAACAAAGGCACTTGCACGTTCTGCCATCATGGCTTTACGCTCATGCATACTGCGCACGACGTGTAGTTCAGTCAAATGATTATGTGCAATTTCATAATCCAACATAAACTCAGGAATCACACCCACGGCTTCGCCGCCATGATCGACCACAGCGTCAGCGACTTGACCCATCAGGCCAATACTGGCGCCACCATAGACCAGACCAAAACCATGTTCAGCCAAGCCTTGCGCTAATGCGATGGCTTTTTCTTGATAAATTGGATTGTTACCAGAGCGGGAGCCGCAATACAGTGCGATTAAAGGTTGTGTTGTAGCAGGAGAAGGATTACCACGTTTTTCTGTCATTTTTAATCCGCTATTCATTACGTTTTAATTTTACCTTAGCATGTTATTTTTTATGACACTACATTGGCAGCTAAATATGACAATTTAATGTCATCATTGGGTTTAAATTCTTCCATACTGAGATTGTACTTTGGTAAAAAAGGGTGAATTTTTACCTTAACTTGCTATACTTAAAACTTCATTTTAAGCTAAAGAACCGTCATGGGTAGTGGTTGTTGTCACTCAGCACACATCAAAATATTAGAAAGAACGCCATTAAAAGCGTTTGCGCATGTCCAATGCATTTCATCTTCAAATCAGCATGATCCACGTGTGAATAACATTCAGGAGATACAATTATGATCTTTGAATGGATGTCCGACCCATCTGCATGGGTGGGTTTATTGACACTGGTGGTGCTTGAGATTGTTTTAGGTATCGATAACCTGGTTTTTATTGCGATTCTTGCGGAAAAATTACCGCCAGAACAGCGTAATACTGCACGGATTGTCGGCTTATTGCTTGCACTGTGTATGCGATTGATCTTACTGGCCTCGATTGCATGGGTGGTGACTCTAACCAACCCACTGTTCCATATTTTCGACCATCCATTTTCCGGTCGAGACCTGATTTTACTGTTTGGTGGGGTGTTCTTGCTATTTAAAGGCACCATGGAACTGCGTGAACGTCTTGAAAACAAGCCTATGCTAAAGGAAGAAAATCCTGTGCATGCGACGTTTTGGATGGTGATTGTGCAGATTGTGGTGCTCGATGCCGTGTTCTCGCTCGATAGCGTGATTACCGCTGTCGGGATGGTGAAACACCTTTCTGTCATGATGATTGCGGTCATTATTGCTGTCGGCATTATGCTGTGGGCATCTAAACCACTGATGAACTTCGTGAACCGTCACCCAACGGTGGTGATTCTGTGCCTGTGCTTCTTAATGATGATCGGTTTCTCGCTCTTGGTCGAAGGCTTTGGTTTCCATATTCCAAAAGGTTACTTATACGCTGCCATTGGTTTCTCTGTCATGATTGAGTTCTTGAACCAAACCATGCGTCATAATCAGGAAAAAATGGTGACAACCACAGACTTACGTTATCGCACAGCCTCAGCAGTGATGCGTATGCTCGGTGGGAAAAATGTTGCAGACAATCAAAATGAAAATGAAGATGTGCTTGCAACACGTGCTTTTGCTGATGAAGTCTTTGATGAAGACAATGGGGTTTACCACAGTGTCATGGTACAAGGGGTACTGGGTTTATCTGAGCGTCCAGTAAAGTCAGTGATGACACCTCGTCCTGAACTAGAATGGATTGACTTAGATGAAGCGCCTGAAGCGATTCGTGCTCAATTACTCAGTACCACGCATTCACGTTTGATCGTGGCCCATGGCGAGTTAGACAATATCGCGGGTGCGGTACTGACTCATAAAGTCATGAATGACTATATTGAAACGGGCGTACTCGATTTTGAAAAACATCTCCGTGAGCCTGTGGTGGTGCATGAAAATGCTCAAGTTTTGATGGTGATGGAACAGCTACGTCAAGCGCCGTTGCAAATGGCCTTGGTGTTAAACGAATACGGTTCAATTGAAGGGATTGCAACACCGATCGATGTCTTAGAAGCGATTGCTGGTGAGTTCCCTGATGAAGATGAACCAGAGACGGCAGCAGAAAGTCTCGATGATGGTTCATTGTTACTCGATGGCTCAACCGACATTCGTCATGTGTCTTTATTGTTGGGTCGTGACTTGGTGGATGATGCTGAACAGTATTCGACATTGTCTGGATATATCTTATTTCATTTGGGCCGTTTACCAGCCAATGGTGAAAAATTCAAAGCGGATGAACACATCTTTGAAGTGGTCACAATGGATGGTCATAAGATCGAAAAAGTGCATGTCATTCCCATGCCAACTGAAGATTAAGCTGAGGCCAAGAGAACATTCAGCTTAATCTATATAGATCAATATTGATTCACATACTGCTGATGAAAATTGTGTGGAAAGATCCGTTAAAATAGCCTGCATTGTCAGGCTATTTTTTATGGAAACAAATATGTCACAAGTCCAGTGTCCATGTGGCAAAGGTGAGTATGGTAGCTGTTGTCAGCCCTTACATGCGGGGGGTGAAAATGCACAGACTGCAGAGCAGTTGATGCGTTCACGTTATAGTGCTTTTGCAAAGCATGAGATTGATTATATTGTACAAACAACTGCACTTAGACAGCAGCAAGCCTTGGATATTAGTGCCATTGCAGCGTGGAGTCAGGTCAATCAATGGTTAAAACTTGAGGTGGTACAGGCTCAAGAAAAGCTCGATAAAAATCATGCTCAAGTTGAATTTAAAGCCCATTATCACGATGGGCAGCAAGCGCAGGTACATCATGAAATTTCACACTTTGTGAAGTTCGAGCAGCGCTGGTATTTCCTTGATCCGACCACAGAGATGCAAATCACCATGAAGCAACCCTGTATTTGTGGTTCTGGACGAAAATTTAAACAATGTTGTGCGCAATTTTTATAACATTTGAGCAGATTTAGCTTAGAATAGCGCGCATCTCAACCCTCAGTGGAAGAAGGGCGATGTTACTTACCGTTATTTATATTATCGCAATCACGGCAGAAGCAATGACAGGTGCATTGTCTGCGGGTCGGCGGAGTATGGACTGGTTTGGGGTAACATTGATTGCCTGTGTCACGGCACTGGGGGGCGGTTCGGTTCGTGATGTGCTACTTGGGCACTATCCACTGACGTGGGTTAAGCATCCTGAATATCTCATGCTGACCTGCTTTGCTGCATTTGTCACCATCCTGATTGCAAAGTGGATGCGTCATCTGCGTAATATCTTCTTGGTTCTCGATGCCTTGGGTCTCATTGGTTTTACCATTATTGGCTGTCAAATCGCTTTAGAAATGGGACATGGTTTTGTCGTTTCTGCGGTAGCAGGGGTACTAACGGGCGTCTCTGGCGGTATTTTACGAGACATCCTGTGTAACGATGTCCCGCTGGTGTTCCGTCGTGAACTTTATGCCAGTATTTCTTTTGTGTCCGTGATTTGTTATTGGCTCTGCATTGAGATTGGCTTATCGCTAGAATTGACCGTCATTGCGACGCTCATTTTCGGTTTCACCTTACGTCTGATCGCCATTTACTTTGGCTTAGAAATGCCTAAATTTATTTATAAAGATGATGATGATCAGTCAGTATCTTCAAAAGATTTGTCATAGCCGCGTTGCTATAACATCACATTAAAATGCTGAAAAGGCGGATCAATGGTCGGTCTTTTGCATGGATCTATACTAAAAAACGCAAAATCATACATCCTGTTGGGAAAGCAGTGTTCATCCTTCCACCAGTTCAGAGATCTTGTTATGGACTTAGTCTCACGTATACAACGCTTACCCATCGGTAAGTTTCACTACACTTTACTTTGGGTTATTGGCCTTGGCTGGATGTTTGATGCCATGGATACGGGACTCATTTCCTTTATCTTAGCGAAAATGGCTGAAGATTGGGCCATGACGCCAAATGATAAAAGTTGGGTGGTTTCGATTGGTTTTGTTGGGATGGCGATCGGCGCGGTGTTTTCTGGAGGACTGGCAGATCGCTTCGGCCGAAAAACAGTCTTTGCATGGACATTGGTGATTTATAGCTTAGCCACCGCTGCATGTGCGTTTGCACCTAATCTAACTTGGTTGTTGGTATTTCGTTTTATTGTCGGCTTAGGTTTAGGTGGACAACTCCCAGTCGCGGTGACTTTGGTCAGTGAATATATTCCAGCGCATGTGCGTGGCCGTTTTATTGTCTTACTAGAAAGTTTTTGGGGACTGGGCTGGTTGGTTGCTGCATTGGTCTCACGCTTTATTATTCCTGATTTTGGTTGGCATGCAGCGTTCCTGATTGGCGGTATTCCTGCGTTATATGCAATCGTGATTTGGAAAATGGTGCCCGAATCGGTGCCTTATTTAATCAACCGTGGACGTTTTGATGAAGCGCATGCATTGGTGAAAAAGATTGAAGCCAAATGTGGTGTAGAAGTTGTTGAAATTTTTGAGGTCAAACCGGTTGCTGAAAAACATGACATCAGTTTTTCACAGTTGTGGTCAGGCATTTTTGCACGTCGTACTTTAATGCTGTGGCTCATTTGGTTCGGTATCGTCTTTTCTTATTACGGTATTTTTACATGGTTACCAAGCTTATTGGTCAAAGAAGGCTACACCATTGTTCAATCCTTTGAATATGTTTTGGTCATGATTTTGGCACAATTGCCGGGTTATATTGCAGCGGCATGGTTGGTCGAAAAATTGGGTCGTAAAGCTACTTTGGCGGGCTTCATTGGGATGTGTGCCATTTCGGCATATTTCTTCGGTCAGTCTGGCAGTGTGACAGAGATTGTGATTTGGGGCTGTTTAATGTCTTTCTTTAATCTCGGTGCTTGGGGCGTACTTTATACCTATACACCAGAACAATATCCGGCCAATATTCGTGCCTTTGGTTCGGGCTGGGCGGGTGCCATTGGTCGGATTGGGGGCATTGCAGCACCTTTTGCCGTGACACATATGATGGATATGGATCATGGTTTTAGCTATGTCTTTATGATGTTTACTGCAGTCTTAATTGCAGTTGCTGTGGTGATTTTGGTTTTAGGTGAAGAAACCAAGGGCAAAACTTTAGAATCCATCGGTCTATAAAGACTGTTGAATTTTTAGTTGATCATGGTGAATAAAATGGATATTTTTACGCCATAAGACACAATTTGTCGCAGAGTGTTAGATCATCCCCTTGTATAGGGGACACCTGCGACATAGCATAAGAACCCAATAAAGAACGAACAATTTAGGATTACAGGTTGTTATGACAAGCCTTGCGCATCATGCGACAGAAAACCGTTCCGTAGCAGAATTTACCGAACAAGCATATCTCAACTACGCCATGTACGTGATTATGGATCGTGCATTGCCACATATCAGTGATGGTCTAAAACCCGTTCAGCGTCGTATCGTCTATGCGATGAGTGAACTCGGGTTAAAGCCAACGGGTAAGCCAAAAAAATCTGCACGTACGGTTGGTGATGTACTGGGTAAATACCATCCTCACGGTGACTTAGCTTGTTATGAAGCCATGGTCCTCATGGCGCAGCCGTTTAGTTATCGCTATCCATTTATTGAAGGTCAGGGAAACTGGGGCTCACCAGATGATCCGAAATCCTTCGCAGCAATGCGATATACCGAAGCAAAACTGTCTGCGTATAGTGATTTATTATTGTCTGAGTTAGGACAAGGGACTTGTGATTGGCAGGATAACTTTGATGGTTCGATGAAAGAGCCAGTGAATTTACCGGCACGTGTTCCAAATATTTTACTCAACGGCACAACGGGTATTGCAGTGGGTATGGCAACCGATATTCCACCGCACAACTTACGTGAAGTGGTGAAGGGCACCATCGCCTTAATTCGCAATCCAAACTTAACCGATGAGAAAGTCGCAGAATATATTCCTGCACCTGATTTGCCTACACGTGCGGAAATTATTAGTTCTCCAGAAGAATTACTTAAAATTCAAACCACGGGTCGCGGTAGTTATCGAACTCGTGCTGTGTACAGTATTGAGAAAAATGAAATCGTGATTACGGAGTTACCGTATCAGGTTTCAGGTTCGAAAGTGATCACGCAGATTGCAGATCAAATGCAGGCGAAGAAGTTGCCATTGGTCACGGACTTACGTGATGAGTCAGATCATAAAAACCCAACACGTTTAGTGATCGTCCTGCGCTCGAATCGTATTGATGCTGAATCGGTGATGAGTCACCTATTTGCAACCACCGACTTAGAGTCGAGCTATCGTGTCAATATGAACATGATTGGCGCTGACGGTCGTCCGCAAGTGAAATCGATCCGCCGTATTTTGTTGGAATGGATCGAAATCCGTAAAAATACCGTAACACGTCGTTTGACTTATCATCTGAATAAAATTGAAAAACGATTACATATACTTGCAGGCTTGATCATTGCCTATCTGAATATTGATGAAGTGATTCGAATTATTCGTGAAGAAGATCAGCCTAAACCGGTGTTGATGACGCATTTTAATATCGATGAAATTCAAGCCGAAGCCATTTTAGAACTCAAGTTACGTCATTTGGCAAAACTTGAAGAAATGGAAATGCGCCGTGAACAAGAAGAACTGGAAGCCAAAGCTGCCATTATTCGTGAACAATTGGCGAATCCTGAATCATTAAAAGCCTTGATCATTAATGAACTGAAAGAAGATGCGAAGAAATTTGGTGATGACCGCCGTTCTCCAATTGTGAAACGTGCAGAAGCCCATGCGATTAATGAACAAGATATGCTTCCTGCAGATCCTGTGACTGTGGTGTTGTCTGAAGCAGGTTGGATTCGCTCGGCGAAAGGTCATGAAGTCGACGCTGAGAACTTAAATTTCCGTGCAGGTGACCAATATCTCAGCCATGCACAAGGTAAATCAAATCAACGCGTTTATGTATTGGATGATGCTGGTCGAAGCTATGCTTTGGGCATCAATACCTTGCCATCTGCGCGTGGTTTAGGTGAGCCACTGAGTTCTAAGCTTGCACCTGCAAGTGGTGTCGGCTTTAAACAAGTGTTTATTGCTGAAGATGAAACAGAAGTCTTGGCAATGAGCAGTAAAGGCTATGGCTTTAAAACCCAAGCGAAAAATCTCGATACCAATGCAAAAGCGGGTAAAGCTTTCCTTAGCTTGTCTGAAGGGGCGGCGGTTATGAATTTAACGGCAATTGAGAATGCAACACATCTTGCACTCCTCAGTTCTGCGGGGCGTTTGCTGTTGGTTGAGCTTGATGAATTACCAGTCCTGAATAAGGGTAAAGGTAATAAATTGATACAACTTGAGGCAAAAGATCAAATTGTATCCATGACAACTTTGAATTTAGATGAAATAATTCAAGTGCTTGCAGGTAATCAACAATTAAAGCTTAAAGGCGACGATCTGCAAAAATATGTGGGCAAACGCGCATCGAAAGGCGTGTTGTTACCACGTGGATATCAAAAAGCAAATAAACTGTTCATTCAAAGATAATACTAGCATCCATGGAACGAAATACGTTATATATGCTGTTATTCGTGAAATGGATGCAATATTAAGCACAAACAAGTTAAATAATGACCGCTTAATATTGAAAAAAAACAGTTGGATTATTAAGGATTACGACAGGAGAATTGGGCGTTATGGAAAAGATTTGGTTCGCTGAATACCAAAAGACAGGGATTCCAGAAACTGTAGAATTACCCGCAGAAAATACCTCATTGGTCGATATTTTTGAGCGTAATTTCCAGAAGTTTGGCTCAAGAGATGCCTTTATCTTTATGGATAAAGTCTTAACTTTTAAAGAACTTGATGAGGCTAGCCGTAAATTTGCAACTTATTTGCAAAGCTTAGGTTTGGCCAAAGGTTCACGCGTTGCAGTCATGATGCCGAACGTTCTTCAATATCCTGTTGTCGCATTGGGTGTATTCCGTGCTGGCTTGGTATTGGTCAACGTGAATCCACTGTATACCTCTCGTGAACTTGAGCATCAATTGAATGACTCTGGTACAGAAGCTCTTGTTATTATTGAAAACTTTGCATCTGTTTACCAAGCTATTATTGGTAAAACCCCAGTAAAACACGTGATCGTGGCATCTGTGGGTGACATGCTTGGTACGCTGAAAGGCACATTGGTTAACTTTGTATTACGTTCAGTACGTAAACAAATTCCAGCTTGGAACATTCCAGGTCATATTCGCTTTAATGCAGCAATGTCTAAAGTGAGTGCAAACAATTACAAACGTCCAAACTTAACTTTAAGTGATACTGCTGTACTTCAGTATACCGGTGGTACAACTGGCGTATCTAAAGGCGCAGAATTGACCCATCGTAACCTTGTGTCAAATATGTTGCAGTGTGATGGTATTTTCCAAAGTAAATTTGGTCAGAAAGATGGTCAGCCAGATGATCGTATCTTCTGTGCATTACCGCTGTATCACATCTTTGCATTTATGGTGTGTGCACTTTACGGTATGTACAAAGGTCAGGCAAACGTATTGATTCCTAACCCGCGTGACCTACCTGCGGTAATGAAAGAATTACGTAAATACCAACCTTCATTCTTCCCAGCAGTGAACACATTGTTCAATGCTTTGGTGAACAATGAAGAGTTCAAGCAACTTGACCACAGTAAGCTAAAAATGGCGATGGGTGGTGGTATGGCAGTGCTTCCTTCGACTGCAGAAGCGTGGAAGAAAGTTACAGGTACCAATATTATCGAAGGTTATGGTTTATCAGAAACTTCACCTGTTGCAACCGCAAACCCTCCAGCATCAATGGAATTCAGCGGTACGATTGGTATTCCATTGCCACTGACTGAAGTTGCTATTTTAGATGATGATGGCAATGAAGTTGCTCAAGGTGAGCAAGGTGAAATTTCGATTCGTGGTCCTCAAGTCATGAAAGGCTATTGGAACCGTCCAGATGAAACTGCCAAAGTAATGACGGCGGACGGTTTCTTCCGTACAGGTGACATTGGTGTCATGGATCCACGCGGTTATGTGAAGATTGTAGACCGTAAAAAAGACATGATTTTGGTGTCTGGCTTCAACGTTTATCCTTCTGAAATTGAAGAAGTTGTTGCAAAACATCCAAAAGTGCTAGAAGTTGCTGCGATTGGTGTTCCTGATGAAAAATCAGGTGAAGTACCTAAATTATTCGTTGTGAAAAAAGATCCATCTTTAACGACTGAAGAAGTTTTGGCATTCGCAAAAGAAAACTTAACTGGCTATAAACGCCCACGTTATGTTGAATTTATGGATGAATTACCAAAATCAAACGTTGGTAAAATTCTACGTAAAGATTTGCGTAAAACCGCATAATACGATGCATAAAAAAAGCGCCTTCGGGCGCTTTTTTTATCGCTTTAAATTTAGCTCATTAAAGCTTGCCTTTATTCATCGACCAGCGATCAAAGTAGCGACGTCCTACTCCAAAAACACCTAAGAAAATAAACATCGCACCGAACTGACGACTAAAGCCGGATTGGTTATAGCTGCCATAGGTTAAAATATTGTCGACTAAACAATACAGTGCAATGACAATGACCCAATGCCAAAGGGGAAGTTGCTTGATAGAAACTGCATAGAATGCAATCCACATGATGACAAAGCTGAAAACAGTCGACCAGACATTTAAGTTGGCGCAGATCACAGCAAGTAAAAATGCAGTCACAGGAATGACGATTTTTAGAACACGATCGACGCGAAGCTGATGGCGTTTTTGCTCTTCAAGAACTTCAAATAATTGATCTTGATCAGAAGTACTCATAGAGGATCCTTTCATCTGCCGATTATAAAAACACTATATTTAACAAAAATTATTCACGAAATGCCATGGTATTATAGCAGCCATAAAAATCTTCCTGAGAAAAAACACATGCACAGCATCAGTGGGATCATCTATCTCATTTTGGCCGCTTGTTTATTGCCATATGTATTTACATTTATTGCGAAGCGAGCTGCAGGTTTTAAGTCGAGTGATAATCAAAATCCACGTGAAGTTTTAGCGCGCTCTACAGGGGTGGCGAGCCGCGCACATGCAGTGCAGCAAAATAGTTTTGAAAGTTTACCATTATTTATTGCAGCTATTTTAATGGCTGAATACATGGTGATTCATCAGCAATACATCATGACCTTTGGGATTGCCTATCTCGTTTTACGCGTTATTTATGGGTTATGTTATTTAGCCAATTGGGCAACTTTACGTTCGATCATTTGGACCTTGTCGATGTTGTGCCCAATTTGCCTGATGTTATTGGTCATTAAATTAAGCTAAATGTTCTGCTTGATGATTAAATTATCAGCATGATCGCTAAAATCACAAAAAAAGCGATAAAACCGTTATAATTGTGCCGGATTAAAAGATTTAACTTTGTTTAAAGAGTGATGCTATGAGCTACAGCAATATCCCAGCGGGTAAAGATGCACCAAACGACATCTATGTCATTATTGAAATTCCTGCAAATGCAGCACCAATCAAATACGAAATCGATAAAGATTCTGATGCGTTATTTGTAGACCGTTTCATGGGTACTGCAATGTTCTACCCAGCGAACTATGGTTATGTTCCAAATACATTATCTTTGGATGGTGACCCACTAGACGTACTTGTGGTAACTCCACATCCAGTAGAACCAGGTTCTGTAATTCGTTGCCGTCCTGTTGGTAAATTGAACATGGAAGATGACGGTGGTGTTGACGCAAAACTCGTTGCGGTTCCACACGACAAATTGACTCCGCTTTATAAAGATGTTCAAGAATATACAGATCTTCCTGCGTTATTGATCAATCAAATTGAACATTTCTTCCAACACTACAAAGACTTAGAGCCTGGTAAATGGGTTAAGTTAAGTGGTTGGGAAGGTGCTGATGTTGCTAAACAAGAAGTACTTAGCTCAATTGAAGCTTACAAAGCTGCGAACAAATAATATTGTTTTAAGCTGAGCATCGTTTTTATATAAAAACGATGCTCATAAAAAAACCTGCACAGTGTGCAGGTTTTTTTTCGCTATCTTAGAGGAGCTGTGAAATTAAAATAATTTCACAGGGATGTCTAAGAATAAACGCCATTCGTTTGTATCACCGATATAGTTACCAGCTTGGTAGTTATCACTTGCGCGGTAGTAAGAATGACGTACACGTAAGCTTGCGTCCTTAGCAAAACCAGATTGAACAGTATATTTCACTTGGTTAAAGAATTCGCGCTCTTGACCTTCTTTTGCTGAATTGTTGACTTTAATATCCCAGCCATAAACGAATGCAGAAGTCCAATTCAAGCCTGGCACACCATAATCAGTAAAGTTTAAGTTATATTGAACTTGTGCCGATTTTTCATGGTTCCCTACAAAGTCAGATAAGTATGAGTTAGCTACATAGATTGACTGTGCGCCATCAGCATTTTCGCCATAGTCATAACCAGTGTTGCCTGTATTTTGTTGGTAAGCCAGCATTACAGAATGAGCACCTTGGTTCAATGTACCAGCAAGCGACCAAATGTTATTGCTTCGGTCAGCAGGGTCTACATTTGGAGATGTTGAATAAGTACCTGCTTCTTTATCCCATTCAGTGTGATAACCATTAAAATCTAAAGTTAAAGAACGCTTTTCAGCCAATGGTAATGTGTAATTTGCATTGATGTAGTGACGTTCGAGAGCATCTTCACTGTCTAAGCCATAATAAGATGCATTGAGTTGGTCATTAAATTTGTATTTTGCGCCCCAAACGATCGCATTATCTAAATGACGACCATCAGAGTTAATTTGGTCTGAATATTGGTTTTTAGTGAATTTACCAGCAATCACTTCTAAGTTTTCAATTTCATGGCTAGTTGCTAAAACACCTGTGAAATATTCAGGCACCATACGTGCAGTATTCGATGCAAGCACTGGAATATCAAGAACTTGGGTGCCGTATTCAACAGTTGTATTTGATATACGTGCTTTTACACTGGCACCACCACGTGCCCAATGATCATAGGTATCACCGATGCCTTTTTGTAATTCACCTTTATCATTGATTCCAGTTTCACGAGGAATCATGCCATTGCCAGCATTATTATTACTGCCTAATTTGAATGAAGCATCACCAGTAATGTTTACACCAAAACCAACCACACCTTGAGTAAAACCAGATTCAAGTTTTACGATCGCAGACTGAGCAGTTGAGCTTGTGTCAGTTACACGTTTTTCTGCACCGGTACCATTTTCGATATAATTTGTTTTGTCACGGTGAATATAACCAGTACGGAAAAGTACAGAGCCTTCAGCATCTTCCACAAAGCCTTTAGATTCACTTTGTTCGCTCGCAAAAGCAGTTGAAATAAGAGCAGCATTTACGAGTACTGCGAGTGTCAGTTGTTGAGCTTTAAGCATTGGGAGAGAGCCTCATGCAAATTTGGTTAATATGTAGTGCGATTGTATATTTTTTCTTAAAAAAATCACTATTTTTAATGCGCTTATTACACTAAAGTTAGAAAATGGCCAGATCATTGGTCAATCTGTAATAAGCAAATTTTTCGTATGTTATTGTTGTTTAACAAATAGTTTATTTAAATTGAATATATATTAAGCTAAAGAGAAGTTTATTCATTGCTTATCATAAAAAAATATAAAAAATGGTAAAAACTTTCATTTAACTTGCTGATTTATCATTACTCTTTGCGACAAATTGTACTGAATTTAAATTCGTATTTTGATCAAAAAGTATATCAATGGTTGAGGTGCATGGCATCTATGTTCAGGCACAGTAAGCACCGTTGGCGTGTTTTTTTGTAAATAGAGAATGACTTTTAGCGAAGTCGTCAGAAATGTTTTCCTTAAAATCTAGCTCAATAAAAGATGATAATAATCTTGATAAATACATATTAATGAAAGCATGAAATCATTGTTAAAGACTTGAACGCTATAAAAGATATTTCATGAATCAAAAGCTTAGTTTTTACTGTTTTATATAATCTTACCTTTGTTTTTAAATGATTTAATTTATCAAAATAAGAAAAAAGGGGCTATACAGTGCGGTAAAATCGATTAAAATCGGCGCTAAATTTTACTCAACCCAATCCACGATCGATCCGATGTGGGGACTAAACATGATTCAATTTTATAAAAAAGCAATTTTAAGTATTTTAGTGACCCTAGGTACAGTCCCTGCATTTGCAGAACAAACTGAACAAGCCACAACAGCACAAGGGAATTGGTCTGGAAGTCTGGGCGTGGTAAACAAATATGTGTACCGTGCGAGTGAAGAAAATGATCAAGCGGCATTACAAGCCGGACTTGAATATTCACACAACAGTGGGCTGTTCGCGGGCTATTGGGGTTCTACACTCAACTATGATCCTACGGACGACAGTCAGTCGCATGGTTTTGAACATGATTTCTATGTCGGATATGGACGTGAACTGAATGAAGATTGGAGCTATAAGTCACAAGTGATGGCTTATGTCTATCAAGGTGGCGGTTCAGTTTATAACGATGACCGCTCTGAAAAGCGTCGCACAACGGGCGTCGAATTTATTCAGGACATAAGTTATAAAGATTTAACTGCAAGCATGGCTGTATTGTTGTCTGATGTTAATTATGGCAACGCAGGTGATGTATATCTGAATGCTGCTTATAGCTATGCATTACCTTATGATGTTTCATTAAATTCATCGCTCGGCGTTTCTGTTTTTAATGACAGTCGTGATGACAGCCTATTAACAACCACAGAAGATGTGGTGTTCACTGAAGCACGTTTAGGCTTGAGTAAATCGATTGCTGATACTGGATTTGAAATTGCTGCTGACTATGTATGGGGCGGTAAAGATCGTGAAGGCGAGCAATTAGACGATAACGTTGTGGTTGGATTGACCTATTCTTTCTAACATTAACGAGTTGATCGTATTCGGTCATATTCTTGAAAGTGCATAATGGTGATTGTGCACTTTTTTTATGCATTTTTGAGATCGGTGTTGAAAAAATATACTCAAAAAAGCGCATTTTTAAAATCCTGTTACAACTATCAACCCGAAGATTTAAATAATCTAAATAGATGAAAATCTGCATTCTAAAATAAATTAAAGAGAAAAAAGGCCAAATAGGATAATTAAAAAATAATAAATAAAAACAGTAATATATTGGTTTTTGATAAACCAAAATGGTGGCTTTTATAAAAAAAATATGCGCTTATTTTTAAACATGGCACAGTGCTTGCTAATACCTCATTGAGTTCAACGAAATAACCAAAAAATACGTCGTCGCACGATGTGGGGGAACAAATCATGAAATTTGCACTTAAAGCTTTATCAATCGCTGTACTAGGAGCAGCATCGACGTTTACTTTTGCTGAAGCGCCTGCTTCTGAGCATTCTGTATCCGGAAATATCGGCGTACTGTCTAGCTATAATTTACGTGGTATTACCAATGTACCTGAAAATAGCGGCGCAACTATTCAAGGCGGTTTGGACTATAGCCATGCGTCAGGCTTCTATGCTGGGTACTGGGGTTCAACTTTAGATTATGCACTTGGTGAAGAAGGGCGTGATTCTTTTGAACATGACTTTTATGCAGGTTATAACGGCAAAATTACTGAAGATTTAGGTTATACCGTCGGTGGTACGTATTATTACTACTATGAATCGGATGTTGATTCAGATGGTTTCGAAACACTTTTAGGATTGAACTACAAAGACTTTAGCGTAACTGCGCAAACCTTAACGCAAAATACGACTTGGGGTAACAAGGGCGATACGTATATCTTAGGTAGCTATAGCTATGCATTGCCAAAAGATTTCACGCTAAATACTTCATTGGGCCTATATGCATATGGTGATGATGACGAATTTGTAGAAACCACTGAAGACTTTGGCTTCCGTCATTTTACAGCAGGTTTAAGCCATCCATTGGGTGACACTGGTGCGAGCGTAAATATGGATTATATCGTGGGTGGTTATGACCGTCTGGATGAAAAACAAAAGAATAAAGTCGTATTTGGCTTGAAATACGAATTCTAATTTTAAAAAGCATTAAAAATGGCGACCTAGGGTCGCCATTTGTTTAAGCATTGAGCTGGCTTCGATAGGACAGTGCTTCAGAAACGTGCTGAGCTTGAATATGTTCACTTTGAGCCAAGTCGGCAATGGTTCTGGCAACACGTAATACCCGATGATAAGCACGCGCAGATAAATTCATTCGCTGCTGGGCTAACTGTAAAATATTCTGTGCAGTAGCATCCAAAACCGCCTGTTGCTCCAATTGCGTCGGCGTGAGCGCCATATTGGATTTTTGCTGACGCTCTATTTGTAACTCATAAGCTTGTATAACACGATGCCTAACCACACTTGAACTTTCAACCTCTTGCGAACTTTGTAATTCATGCGCTGCCAGTGGCGGGACATCTATATGTAAGTCAATTCGATCTAATAATGGACCTGAAATACGGTTTTGATAGCGTTTAATACTTTCAGCACTACATTGACAGCGGCTGTCTTGGTTAAAGGCATAGCCACATGGACAAGGATTCATCGCCGCAATCAGTTGAAAATTTGCAGGGAAGGTGATTTGACGAGAAGCGCGTGAAATCACAATTTCTTTGGATTCGAGTGGTTGCCGTAACACCTCCAACACCTTTCGATCAAATTCAGGCAGCTCATCTAAAAATAAAACTCCTAAATGTGCCAAGGTGATTTCACCCGGTTTAGGATTTGATCCTCCACCGACGAGGGCAATCGCAGATGCGGTATGGTGTGGCGCACGAAATGGACGCTGCCCAAAATGATGATTTGCACCTGCAATAGAATAAATACTCGCGACTTGCAAATTTTCTTGCATATCTAAGGGGGGCAGAATACTGGGTAAACGCGAGGCGAGTAGAGTTTTGCCTGTGCCCGGAGGGCCACGAAATAGTAGAGAATGACCGCCAGCCGCTGCAATTTCTAAAGCACGACGTGGTCTGAGTTGACCTTTCACATCAGATAAATCAAAAGGGTAACTGTGTTGATTGGCTGACGATGTCGAGGGATGGCTACTGATTAAGGCTGAACGACTTAAATGTTCACACACATCCTTAAGATGCTGCGCAGGAAAGACTTGAAACTCCGGCAGTTGCGCTGCTTCATCGGCATTGAGTGCAGGTAGAATCAGATGATGCCCGATATGCTGACAGGCAATGGCTATGCTTAAGATGCCACTGACAGGTCGTAAATAACCATCAAGTGCCAATTCTCCAATAAATTCAAAACCATCTGCTGCATTTTCAGGAAGTTGTCCCGACGCGATCAGAATCCCTAAAGCAATGGCGAGATCTAAACGTGAACCATCTTTGGGTAAATCTGCGGGTGCAAGATTAATGGTCAGACGTTTGGTCGGGAATTGAAAGCCACTATTAATAATTGCGGAGCGGACACGGTCTTTACTTTCACGGACGGCAGCCTCAGGTAGGCCAACGATGGTCAATGAAGGTAAACCTTGGCTGACATGAACTTCAACTTCAATTTGGGGTGCATTTAAGCCGAGCAAACCCCGAGTATAGATTTTGGCAAAAGACATATTATTGTTCCGTTATGGTGCATTATTTTTAATCGTTATGCGTCTTTTGTTGCACTAAAAAGGTGCTTATTTTTTGTTCTGAATTTTTTGTTCGAGTTCTTCGACGTGTTTCAACAATTCATTTAAACGTAAATTGGCATTATTCAGTGCAGTACGTTGGCGTTCGATTTCTTCTTTAGATACGAGATCCATTTTGCTCACAGCTTCATTGAGTAAGCTGCGAAGATTATGTTCGACGTCTTTTTTCGGCTGATCGATTTGTTCTAATATCGCTTGTAATAAGGTTTCAATCATTGTTTTGACCATCCTCAGTGAATTGGTGGCAGCAGTTTAACATCGCCACATTCATGACCATAGTGCTTTCATTTAAATATGCGTTTAATCGATCAGTAAAATCGTAATTCTTCTAGTAAAAACGTCTATTTTTATAAGCATACGCAAGATTATCCGTATAAAATAGGTTATAAAGAAATCTCATGCTGGGCTGACTATTTTCCCCCGACTGTAGTCATATTGGCATGAAAATTGAACATAAAACCTTACAGGTGAAATAAGCCGAAGGAAAACAAAACATGAAGCTCGTAACTGCAATTGTAAAACCTTTTAAATTAGATGACGTGCGTGAAGCACTCTCTGAAAATGGTGTTCAAGGGATCACTGTCACTGAAGTTAAAGGCTTCGGTCGCCAGAAAGGTCACACTGAACTTTATCGTGGTGCTGAATATGTGGTTGATTTCTTACCAAAAGTAAAAATCGAAATCGCAATCAGTGATGAAATGGTCGATACCGTAATTGAATCAATTACTCGTGTTGCAAGCACAGGAAAAATTGGCGACGGTAAAATTTTTGTAAGCAATCTGGAACAAGTCATCCGTATCCGTACTGGTGAAACAGGTGCAGATGCCGTTTAAAAAATTGGCATGAAGTTTGCTGAGTAGCTAATAACTCAGAAAATCAGGTCGGGGGATACGAATGAAAAAGATGCTAATTGCACTCGGCTTGTCCAGTGCACTTTTAGGTGGTTCTGTTGCGTGGGCTGAAGAAAGCGCAACAGCACCTACAGAAGAAGTCACAGTAGTTGATACTGTAAATACAACAACGCTAAATACAACAGAAGCTGCAGTTCCAGTTGAAGCAGCGCCAGTACCTGCAGAAGAAGAGCCTAAGCTCGATACAGGTGATACAGCATGGATTTTAGTGTCCACTGCACTTGTTTTACTCATGACAATTCCCGGTTTAGCATTATTTTACGGCGGTATGGTCCGTAAGAAAAATGTACTCAGCACGATGGCACACAGTTTTGTTGCGGCAGGTGTTGTGAGCTTAACGTGGGTGATTGTGGGTTATACCTTAGCATTTGGTGAAGGTAATGCCTTTATCGGTAGCTTAGACAAATTTATGTTGTCGGGCATCACCACAGAAGCCTTGTCCGGTACGATTCCAGAGATTCTTTTTGTTATTTTCCAAATGACATTTGCCATCATTACCGTTGCCATTATTAGCGGTTCGATTGCTGAACGTATGAAATTCGGTGCTTTCGTTGCGTTCATCGCAATTTGGAGTGTCGTGGTTTATGCACCAATTACCCACTGGGTATGGGGCGGTGGTTGGTTAGGAAACGACGGTGCGCTTGATTTTGCGGGTGGTACGGTTGTTCACATCAACTCAGGTGTTGCGGGTCTTGTTGCAGCGTACATGCTTGGTAAACGTATGGGGCTTGGTCGTGAATCTATGGCGCCACATAATCTAACGTTAACCGTCATCGGTGCAAGCCTTGTATGGGTAGGTTGGTTCGGTTTCAACGGTGGTTCTGCTCTAGGTGCAAATGGTTCAGCTGGTTATGCATTGGTGGTAACACAAGTTGCAGCAGCGGCAGCAGCAGTGGCATGGTTAATTACTGAAAAAGTAGTTCGTGGTAAAGCGTCTGTCTTGGGCGGTGCTTCTGGTGCGGTAGCAGGTCTTGTGGTGATTACACCTGCGGCAGGTTTCGTAACGGTTGGCGGCGCTTTAGCGATGGGTCTGATCGGTGGTGTGGTTTGCTTCTGGGGTATTACTGCGCTGAAACGTGCGTTGAAAGCGGATGACTCTTTGGATGCGTTTGGTCTACATGGTGTCGGTGGTATCGTAGGTGCGATCCTTACAGCATTCTTTGCCAGCGAATTCATCATGGGTGATAAAGCACCGAGCAACTTAATGCATCAATTATGGGTTCAAGTCGAAGGTGTACTAGCGACTATTGCTTACTCAGCTGTGATGACATTCATTATCTTGAAAGTGATTGATCTAGTGATTGGCATCCGTGTTGAAGCTGATGACGAACGAATGGGTCTAGACTTAAGTCAACATGGTGAACGTGTAGAATAATAAGATTTCAGTAAATCAATATATTGTGTAAAACAGCCCGAAAGGGCTGTTTTTTTTCCATATCTAGCGTAAAGCTCTACAAATTTCAAAATTTTTGCTACACTCTAAATCCATTCGGATTTGTTCAATTTAACCGCTATGCATTGTCCATTTTGCAACGCTGAAGACAGTAAAGTGATTGACTCACGTCTTGCTGCTGAAGGCTGTCAGATACGCCGCCGCCGTGAATGTATTAGTTGCGGTGAACGTTTTACAACTTTTGAAAGCTATGAAGTGGTGATGCCGCGTGTCATCAAGTCTGATTCAAAGAGCGAACCTTTTGATGAGGCCAAGCTCCGCCGCTCGCTGATGCATGCCTTGCAAAAGCGTCCAGTAACGCAAGAGCAAATTGAAACGGTACTCAGTGATATTCAATTGCAAATTCGCCGTTTGGGTGAACGTGACGTGAAATCACGCACCATTGGTGAAATTGTCATGCAGTCATTGTTCGCTTTAGATCATGTGGCTTATGTACGTTTTGCTTCTGTGTACCAAGACTTCCAAGATGTAGAAGCTTTTCGTCGTCAAATTGAACAAATGCAGCAGCGTGAGCACTAATGCACATCTGCCTCCATTTTTATCATGAGTGATTACATGTCTGAGTTAGATCAAGTGACGTTGCAGCAGCATCAACAGTGGATGCGGCGTGCAATTGCATTGGCACAGCAGGGGCAATACAGCACTCGTCCCAATCCCAATGTCGGCTGTGTGATTGTCAAAGACGGTCAATTGGTTGGTGAAGGCTTCCATCCCAAAGCGGGTCAACCGCATGCAGAAGTCTTTGCAATGCGTGATGCAGGTGGGGCCGCACGTGGCGCAACCGCTTATGTGACTTTAGAGCCTTGCGCGCACTATGGACGTACGCCACCTTGTGCCAAAGGTTTGGTAGAAGCAGGTGTTGCTCAAGTCGTTGTGGCCTGTCCCGATCCCAATCCATTGGTTGCGGGTAAGGGGGTACAAATCCTACGTGATGCTGGTATTGAAGTGATTACGGGTATTTGTGAAGCAGAAGCGCATCAATTGAACTTGGGCTTTTTAAAAGCCATGGCGACGGGCATGCCTTATGTCCGCCTCAAAGTTGCATCAAGCCTGGATGGGCGTACTGCCATGGCCTCGGGTGAGTCTAAGTGGATAACCGGTTCGATGGCGCGACAAGATGTACAGCATTGGCGTGCGATATCAGGTGCTGTGATTACTGGGATTGAAACAGTATTAGCCGATGATTGCTTACTCAACGTACGTCAGCTCGATGACGCTGTTGACATGCGTAACGTGGTTCAGCCGAAACGTATCGTGCTAGATCGTCAAGGCCGCTTGCCATTAAGCGCAAAAATATTGCAGCAACCTGAAACCGTGATGGTCATGGGGCCATATCGTCAGGAACTTGCTGACTTGGGCGTGGTACAATTTGAAATTCAGCCTTTGGCCGATCTGTTAGCAGCATGCGTTCAACAGTTCCAAATTTATGATGTACTTGTGGAAGCCGGTGCGACACTTTCGACCGCTTTCTTACAAGAACATTTGATCGATGAAATGATCAGTTATGTTGCACCGACCTTGTTGGGTCAGTCAGCACGTGCGATGTTTAATGCGGAATTTGACCGCATGGCAGAGCAGCTTCGATTTAAGCTGAAAGATGTCACTCAATTGGGTGATGACATCCGCTTAAGGTTAATCCCTTCTCAAGAGACGCTATGAATTCAGAGTCTACGGTTTATCACAAACGTCGTCATGCGGCTCGTACCACAGACGAATATCTTTTCCATCAGTTGGTTCCTTATTTGGGAAACAAACGCCGTCTATTACATCTGATTTTAGAAGCACTTGAGCAAACGGGAACCTTAAAACGCGAAGATGGTCGTGCGCCGATATTTGCTGACTTTTTTGCAGGCTCGGGTGTAGTGTCACGGTTGGCACGTCAAAACGGCTATCGTGTTATTGCCAATGACTGGGAACCCTACAGCCACGCCTTGAACAGCGCGATTCTCTCTTGCGTTGAAGCACCAGCGTTTAAAGAGTTGGGTGGCTATCAGAAAGCGATTGATTATCTGAACCGTTTGCCAGAAGTGAAAGGTTGGGTGACCCATAACTTGTGTCCACGTAATGATGAAATCTACGATCCTGCACGTGACCGCTTATTCTTTAAACGCCGTAACGGTATGCGTATCGATGCGATTCGTCAGCAAATTGCAACTTGGCAAGCTCAAGGCGCGATTGATGATGTGGAAATGAGTGCTTTATTAGCGCCGTTATTGTATTCAGCAAGTTTTGTCAGTAATACCAGCGGTGTATTTAAAAGCTTCCATCATGGTTGGGGCGGTAAAACCCAAGCGGCATTAGATCGTATCGGTTCTTTGTTATGGCTGACCCCAAGTCGTTTTTGTGAAATTGGTGATCCGAAAAAACCCGCCGCTGAAATGTGGTGTGTCGACGCACAGCATTTGGCCAATCAGATGAGTGGCTTTGAAGTAGATGTGGCTTATCTCGATCCACCATATAACCAGCATGCTTACAGCAGTAACTACCATGTGTTGAATGCCTTAACGTTATGGGATCAGGTGGATTTACCAACACCAGACACCAAAGGCTTTAAGAGCGGAATCGACCGTGCATGGCGTAAAGAACGTCCAAGTCCGTATAATTCTTCGAAGCATGCGAAAGAAGCTTATGAAAAATTATTAGAAACCATCAATGCACGTTACATCCTGACGAGCTATTCAACCGATGGTAATATCAGCGCCACAGATTTGTTACAAGCCAATTTAAAACGTGGTCGAGTAAGCTTATTGACGCAAGATGTGCCACGTTACCGTGTGAGCAAGCAGCGTCAGTCTGAACGTGCGCGCGTACTAGAGTTTATTGTCATCACGGATACGCATGCCAAATCAGGTCCACCGATCCGTCAGTTGTTGAGTCAATTGCACCATTTTGCAGAATTAGGTGGTGTCGATACCTCTGGTGTGAGTACGCAACTTGATTTGTGGTAAAAATCATCGCCCCATATTTTTCAGGGATTGAACATGTTTACAGGCATTATTGAAAGTCTAGGTAAAGTTGAAAGCATTCAAAACGTGGGTGGCGATGTCCGCTTGCGTATCCAGACAGATTTAGACATGTCGGATGTGCATTTGGGAGATTCTATTGCCACCAATGGCATTTGCTTAACCGTGATTGACTTTGGTAGCAATTGGTATGCAGCTGATGTATCACGTGAAAGTTTAAATCGGACCACTTTGGAACACTGGAAAGCAGGGCAGGCAGTAAATGTGGAAAAAGCCATGTTGCCGACCACGCGTTTTGGTGGACATATTGTCAGTGGTCATGTCGATGCAGTGGGTGAAATCACTCAAGTTCGTTCAGATGCACGTTCAATTTATTTTGAAGTGACCGCACCGAAAGAAATTGCACGCTATTTAGCAGAAAAAGGCTCTGTGACCGTGGATGGTATTAGCCTGACAATTAACCATTTACGTGGCAATGTGCTGAGCTTAAATTTAATTCCGCATACGGCGGAACGAACCAATATTGGCACATGGAAGGCTGGGGCTAAAGTGAACTTAGAAGTGGATGTTTTAGCACGTTATATTGAGCGTTTATTGCTCGGTGATAAAGCCGCTGAGACCACAGCGCAATCGAAAATTAGCTTAGATTTTCTCGCTGAAAATGGCTTCTTGAAATAAGTCGATACCGAAGAAAACCAAACAGTCTGATTGAAAAATTAGACTGTTTTTTTATTTTTGGTGATAATGCGTCGCGGAATGACATATATGATGAATAATCAGACAGGTGATAATGATTGATTTCTTACTGAATCTGGAACAGTGGTTACCCATGTTATTGGAAAATTATGGTGTGTGGATTTATGCCATTTTATTTCTGGTGATATTTTCAGAAACGGGTTCAGTATTTATGTTCTTCCTGCCGGGAGACAGCCTATTGCTTGCCATCGGCGCATTATGCTCAACGACGGAAGTGGTGCATTTACACACCATGGGGCTGATGTTATTTGTCGCATCAGTCTTGGGCTACTGCGTCAATTACTACACGGGCAGCGTGCTAGGCATTAAGTACTTTAATAAGCACACACGTTACTTTAAGCCCGAATATATGGTCAAAACCAATAAATATTTTATGAAGCATGGTGGTAAAACGATTTTAGTCGCACGCTTTGTACCCTTTGTACGTTCTTTTGCGCCTTTTGCTGCTGGATCTGCACGCATGAACCTTGGCACATTTATGTTCTATAACGTGCTAGGTGGTTTCATCTGGATTGGATTATTACTCGGTATCGGTTATTTCCTAGGACATACCGTTTCTGCAGTTGCAGATTTGGTCTAAGCCAAACTTAGACATAAAAAAAGCCCACAGTTGTGGGCTTTTTTTATGGAGTAGATGACCACTTAGTGTTTTGTAACGGTCACTACATCAAGGGTTTGAAAAATCGAGCTCTGGGGCAGTTGCTGAATGCTAAAACCACCTTTTTCTGATTCACGGCTGAGATACACCGAAATACTGTGAAAGTCTGAATGACTCAGCCAAAGATCTTTGGCACGAATGTCCCATTGTTCTCCAGCAGATAGAGAGGATATTTTCTGGGTAATCTGGTGAATGATGTCCATATTGAATTCCCATCTGGATGCATGATTATATTTTTAGGATGCCTGAAGCATTGTATTTTGAGGGACAATGCTTCAGTCATATGAACATCATGTTGCAAATACATGTCAGTTTAATGACAGTGACCAGATTTCGATGCACAGCTTAAGATGCTTGGGACGATGTAGATTCTGTCGAAAAATTGGAGTTTTCTAAGATATAGTCAATTTCTTCTTGTGCGGCAGCTTTCAATTTTGCACGAAAATCACTGACGGCTATTTCGATTTGCGTTTCTGCCTCAAGTTCCAAACGCACGCGTACACTTTCTAGTTCTGACAACATCTGTCCTTCGCTCACCGATAAGCTTTGACTTAATCTCGCTAAACCCGTTTCAGGGTTTTTATGATAGCGAGCGGCATAGTGTTGTACTTCACGATCAAGATTATGCTGCATCATGGTGAGTGCTTGTGTCTGTGCGGCAAAGCGTAACTCTTCGTCGCGTCTCAGTTGTTCTGCATAGGCTTGTTCAGCTTCACGTTTTTCTTCTAAGGCTTTTTCTAAAGCCAATTGTTTGCGAATACGAGCATCTTCAATCAGCTGTGCTTTTAAATCTGCATAAGCAGACTCAATTTTGTCAAAAGACACTTGCTGTTGCTGTTGGTCATTGACCAGCCATTGTTGAATGTCTGTCCTGGGATTGAGTACATCGCAAACGCGACCAAGGTCATCAATAAAGGTCTGACGAATAGCTTCAGGTACTTTTAACCAGCGCTGTTTAAAGTCTGGACCGACATTCAATGCCATGGTGCATCTCCTTGCAAATAGGGTAAAACCAATATCACGTTAAAGTTTATGGGTCTGCGGTTGAACGCCCAAACGTCGATATTGTTTATATTTTTCACGCCCGATAATTTTAGCGGGTTCGTTATTTTCAATAATTTCGATAATGTGACTAAAACTTGCGAACTGTTCAAGTGCTTGATCGTTAAAATTAAACACAATCCAGTCGGCTTGCTCAGGCAATTGGGCAGAAATACAGACAGTTGCCTCGGCTTGATCGATACCATGGGGAATGAAACCTGTGTGATCGAAACTCCACAGGCGTTCATCAAGTTGTTGCTGTAAGTCTGGGTCAGCACAATGTAGCCAAATACGTACAGGCTGACGCAGGATCTTACGGCATAAACGACAAGTGCTTTCGACTTGTCGTTCAGGACTTTTTTCAAATAAATAAAAGCTAACTTTAGCCATTCGCTTGAGCACGATTCGCTAAAAATTGCATTAATAATGGCACAGGACGACCTGTTGCGCCTTTATTTGCACCTGAGTTCCATGCAGTACCAGCAATGTCTAAATGCGCCCAACGATATTCACGCGTGAAGCGTTGAAGGAAACATGCAGCTGTTACAGAACCTGCTTTGGGACCACCAATGTTGGCAATATCTGCAAATGGAGAATCAAGTTGTTCTTGATAATCTTCAATCACGGGCATACGCCATACGCGGTCAAAGCTGTGTTGACCCGCAGCAGTCAATTCAGCCGCAAGTTCATCATCCGGAGTGAACATACCAGTAAGGACTGAACCCAGTGCTACGACACATGCACCAGTGAGAGTTGCAATATCAATCACCAGTGCAGGATTAAAGCGTTTTACATAGGTTAAGGTATCGCACAGAACCAAACGACCTTCGGCATCGGTATTTAAAATTTCAACGGTTTGACCGCTCATGGTGGTCACGATGTCACCCGGGCGAGTGGCATGACCAGACGGCATGTTTTCTGCAGCAGCAATTGCGCCGACAACATGAATCGGCAATTTCGCTTCACATAACGCACGGATGGTACCCAAAACTGATGCAGAACCGCACATGTCGAATTTCATTTCGTCCATGCCCGCACCCGGTTTAAGTGAGATACCACCCGTATCAAAAGTCACGCCTTTACCAACAAGCACCACTGGCGCTTCTTCACGGTTTGAAAGGTATTCGATGGTAATAATACGGCCTGGACGGTCAGAACCTTTGCTCACAGCAAGGAAAGCACCCATACCGAGATCAGCCATTTGCTGTTCATCGAGTACAGTCACTTTGAGTTGATCTGGGAATTCAGCTGCAAGTGCTTGAGCTTGTTCGGCCAAATATTCAGGGAAACAGATATTGCCCGGACGGTTACCTAAGTCACGAGTAAAACTTTGACCTGATTGCACTGCAGAAATTAATTCAAGCTGTGCAGTGGTTAATGGACTTTCAGTAGCGATTAAATGGATCTGCTCCAAAACAAATTCATTTTTCTTAGACTTGTATTCATCAAATGCATAAGCCGCTTGCGTCAGGCTAAGTGCAAATAAATAATGTTGTTCTTGTGGTAGAGCAGAGATATCGACACTGATCTGTTTGAATTTTTTTTGTGACGCTTTAATAATGGTTTGTGCAATTTTTGCAAATTTATTGACCTGTAATTCAGCAACTTTGCCGAGGCCTAAAAGTGCGCTATTGCGACAAGCGGCAATGTTCGCCACCAAAGGCAGGCTTTCATTGAGTGCTGCTTTAAATTGAGTCGCGTCAATTAAATTATCTAAATCATTGATTTGATATGAAGTAGCTGCATTTGTAACGTGCTCAGAATCTACTAATATCAACAAATATTGGCTGGACGCATTCGCTTGGAATGACGTATTAATAGAAAGTTTCATGTGCGGTATTTATGCCTTTTTAAATTTATAAACCATTAAACCATTGAAACATTTATATGAATAGAGTTTCAATGAGCAACAAGGGTATAGGTTTTATATTTTCTACATTCGGGTAAACTAACGCTAGTTTTTATTGGCCCTATTTTTGGAAGAATTAATTTGATTATTCGGCGTTATCTGGTCAAGCAAGTGGTGTCGACATCACTGGTTGTGATTGCCTTATTGACCTTGATCATGATGGGTGGTCGGTTGATCAAGTACTTTGGTGTGGCGGCACAGGGTCGTTTAGATGCAAGTATTTTATTTAGCATCATTGGCTACCGTTTGCCTGAGTTTTTAACCTTAATTCTTCCGCTCGGTTTCTTTATTGGTCTGATGTTGGTCTTTGGTCGTCTGTATGTCGATCATGAAATGGCTGTACTCAATGGTAGTGGTGTCAGTCGAAATCAATTGTCACGTTTATTGGTGCCGATGACCGTGGTCTTTATGGTTGTTCAAGCATTTTTGATGCTGTGGGCTTCGCCTTGGGGCATCCGTCAGTTTGAAGCATTAACGACTTCGCAAGCGGTACGAACAGGCTTTGACTTGGTTCGACCAAAAGAGTTTATTTCCTCTGGGCCCTATACCATTTATGCAGGCGACTTGTCAGAAGACCGTAAAAACTTAAAAGATATTTTCTTTTATCAGCGTGCAGAAAAGGAGGGTAAGCCTGATGTCATTATTTTGGCAAAAGAAGCGACCCGCGTCGAAGTGCCAGATGACAATGCCAATGTCGTTGATTTAGTTGAAGGCCGCCGTTACGAAATCTATCCAGGGCAACCGCGTTATTCTCAAGCTGAATTCCAAAGTTATCGTTTACGTTTAGAAAATGATAAAGAAGCAAAATTTGAAAGTACCGAAGTAGAAGCTTTACCTACCTCGAAGTTATGGGATAACCGTAACGATCCTGTGGTTGCCAGCGAACTCGGTTGGCGGATGTTTGTGCCGTTCGCTATTTTGGTGGCGTTATTACTCGCTACCGCTTTGTCTGAAGTGAGTCCTCGTCAAGGGCGTTACCTGAAACTGTTCCCAGCCTTACTTATTTTTGCCAGTTTAATCGTAGCCTTAATGGCGATCAAAACGCGGATCAGTAAAGATGAAATGGGCATCTGGGCTTATCCACTGGTTCTGGTAATTTACGGCATTGCAGCAGCATTGTTCTCGCGTAAACAAAAATTAGCGCCCAAAATTAAGAAACAAATTCAGCGAGTGAGGTCTTAAAATGTTGGCACGTCGTATAGTTGCAAAACATGTGACCAAAACTACTGCTTTAGCCATGCTTGGTGCGACCGCGGTATTGGCTGGCTTACAAGTGCTTTTTACTTATTTAGGTGAATTGGGCTCGCTGAAAGAAGGCTATAACGCATGGAATGCTTTGCAGTATGTGTTATGGAGTTCACCGAATTATTTATATGAAATTTTACCGATTTCAGCCTTGATTGGCGCGGTACTGGGTTTAGGGACTCTAGCTTCAAACAGTGAATTGATTGTCATGCGTTCGGTCGGCATCAGCCTTTGGCGGATTGTGGGCTGGGTGATTCGTTCGGCACTCATTTTGGTGGTTTTATCCTTTGCATTAAGCGAATGGGTCATTCCCTATACCAATGAACAAGCCAAAAGCGTCAAAAGTCACCGCACTGCGGCTGAGTTGGGTGAAGTCAAAGGCTATTGGTCGCGTGAAGGTCAGCGCTTTATTTATATTGACTATGCCAATTCGCAAGGTCAAATTAAAGATGTTCAGGTTATTGATTTTGATGAAAAATATCGTTTGCGAGGCACTTTGGATGCGGAGCAAGGGAATTTTGTCAAAAATGGCTCTTGGTCGCTACAAAATTCAACCCAAGTCGATCTCTTAGCGACGGGTGATGCTGTAGCGAAGCAAAATGCTGAACAGCCGCTTTCATTGGCCTTGCAACCCAAATATGTGCATATGGTTACCATTGACCCTGAAGACCTATCACCGAGTCAATTGGTGAGCTTTATGAGCTATATGCATGAATATAGCCAAGTCCCGAAGACCTACCAATTGGCGTTTTGGCAAAAGTTTGGTTCACCCTTTGCTTTAATTGCCTTGGTGGTGATCGCGTGTTCTTTTATTTTTGGACCTTTACGTCAACAGTCGATGGGTTTCCGCTTGGTGATTGCCTTATTTGCTGGACTGGGCTTTTACTACTTACAAGATTTCTTGGGGTATGCAAGTTTGGTGTACGCACCATCGCCTGCATGGTTCGTCTTTATACCAATTATTTTGATGTTTGTAGCGGGTGGTTATCTGCTGCACCGCGCACGTTAAGTGCATGCAAGATTGAGTAAAACAATGTTGATGACCTAGATAAACCATGGTTGTCACATAGAGTCTTCACCGAAAATTCGGTAAGATAGTATGATTAATTTATAAACGAAAGAGTGTTCATTATGACGGATGCAACTGCTGGCAAAATCCCACACGTATTGGTAATTATGGATGGTGTGGGTCATCGCGAAGCGGTCGAGGACAATGCCTTTTTAGCAGCAAAACGACCAAACTTGACTGCAATGCAGGAAAAGCATCCGCATGGATTGATTTCAGGCTCTGGCGAAGACGTTGGTTTACCTGATGGACAAATGGGTAACTCAGAAGTGGGCCACATGAACCTTGGTGCAGGACGTGTGCTGTATCAAGACTTTACTCGTATTACCAAAGATATTCGTACCGGTGCATTCTTTGAACATGACGTATTAGTTGATGCGGTTGAAAAAGCCAAAGCTGCCAATGGTGCAGTGCACATCATGGGCTTATTGTCTGAAGGTGGCGTGCATTCACATGAAGATCACATTGTGGCAATGGCTGAATTGGCATTAAAACGCGGTGCAAAAGTGTATCTTCATGCATTCCTTGATGGTCGTGATACGCCACCAAAAAGCGCACAACCTTCGCTTGAAAAATTAGATGCGCTGTTTGCTCAGTATCCAGGTCAAGGTCGTATTGCCACCATGATTGGTCGTTACTTTGCAATGGATCGTGACAACCGTTGGGATCGTGTTGAGCAAGCTTATCGTCTTTTAACTGAAGGTGAAGCAGTGCGTACAGCAGCGACTGCTGTTGAAGGTCTAGAGCAGGCTTACGCTGCTGAAGAATCAGATGAGTTTGTGAAAGCGACGCGTATTGGTGATTTAGCACCGATCCAAGATGGTGATAGCGTTGTCTTCATGAACTTCCGTGCTGACCGTGCGCGTGAAATTACCAAAGCTTTTGTGGAAAAAGATTTTGCAGGTTTTGAACGTAAAGTGGTTCCTGCTTTATCAAAATTTGTCATGTTGACACGTTACCAAGCAACAATTGATGCACCTGTGGCTTATATGCCAGAAGCGTTGCATAACTCGATTGGTGAATACCTGTCTAATTTGGGTAAAACACAACTTCGTATTGCTGAAACTGAAAAATATGCACACGTGACCTTCTTCTTCAGTGGTGGTCGTGAAGATGAATATCCAGGTGAAAAACGTATTTTGATTCCATCACCAAACGTTGCGACTTATGATTTAAAACCAGAAATGAGTGCTTATGAAGTCACTGATGAATTGGTTGCCGCAATTAATTCAGGTGAGTACGACTTACTGGTTGTGAACTATGCCAATGGTGATATGGTTGGCCATACTGGTGTGTTTGATGCAGCAGTCAAAGCAGTTGAAGCCGTAGACACGTGCCTAGGTCGTGTATATGAAGCTGTGATGGCAAATAAAGGTCACATGCTCGTGACCGCCGATCATGGTAACGTAGAGCAAATGCAGGATTACCAAAGTGGTCAGGTGCATACTCAACATACCACTGAACTTGTGCCGTTTATCTATGTTGGTCCGACCAATGCAACAATTGCAGAAGGTGGTGTTTTGGCTGACGTAGCGCCGACACTTTTAACGCTTATGCACATTCCTGTACCAACAGAAATGCAAGGTCGTAACTTGATTACTCTTGAAGCTTAAAATGTAAGGAAGCATGAATGACTAAAGCACACTGGACGTCAGTTGTAAGCCTTACAGCCTTGCTGCTGTGTTCTAGTCATTCGACATGGGGAGCCGACAAAGCAAAGTCGGCTTTCGATGAATTTGATGGCAGCTATGAACAAAGTTATGCCGAAGTACCTGTCGAATCGATCCAACAATTTGTTCAGATCTATGGCATTGTCAAAGAAAATTATGTCGTTGAAAAAAATGACGATGCATTATTCCAACAAGCCATCAAAGGCATGGTAAGTGGTTTAGACCGTTATTCACGATATCTTTCACCTGAAGACTATAAGCAGCTTTTGCAATACACCGAAGGGGATATTGCGAGTGTGGATTTCAATTTGCGCTTTGATGCAGGTCTACAGCAATGGGTCATCACCAATTTAAAGCCTGATGCCGATTCAGCAAAGTTAGGTCTGAAAAATGGCGCAGCGGTGTTTAAAATTGATGATCAAGAACTCAAAAAACTTAATCAAGATCAAGTGCGACACCTGCTCACAGGCAGTATCGGCTCGACGCTGAATCTACAGCTGATAACTGCAAGTCAACCGGTCAATTTGGTCAGAAACACTAAAGTTGAAACAGATATAGAATCTAAATTATTAAATAATCAGGTTTTAGTTTTACACGTTAAAGTTTTTCAACAAGATACTGCCAACGAAATAAAGCGTTTAATTGAAAGTCATGGCTCACGTGTCAAAGCTGTATTGTTTGATTTAAGAAATAACCCCGGGGGGTTACTGTCCGCAGCAGTGGAGTCTGCCGATTTATTTTTGAATCAGGGCATTATTGTGTCGACTCGAAGTCGATCCGAAGGTGACCAACAATTTCAGGCTTTACCGAGTTTTGAATTTCAAAATATGAAAGTTGGTATTTTAATCAACAATCGTTCTGCTTCTGCCGCAGAGGTCTTTACCGCAGCATTAAAAGAGCATAAACGTGCATGGGTAGCGGGTGAGAAAAGTTATGGTAAAGGTGTGGTTCAAAAACTATTTCCATTGAGTAATGGTGCGGCTTTACAAATGACTGTGTCGCAATATCTGACACCGAATGGCAAAATGATTGAAGGAATTGGAGTGCAGCCAGACTATAACTATCCGCTGCAACATGATGCACGTGAAGATCACTATGTCGATCATGTTGCAGAGTTATTGCTGAATCAAAAATAAACAGCAATACGCTTGAAAACTTTTACTCTTCGTCTTCAGTATCTAAGCCGAATTTTTTCAAACGATAGCGCAATGAGCGGAATGACATACCTAATTTTTTTGCGGCAAGGGTTCGGTTCCAGTGAGTCAAATTCAACGCATTCATGAGCACTTCTTTTTCGATATTTTCTAAAAAGAGTTCTAAACCTTCTTCAGGTAGTTTACGAGGAACCACACTCTGTTCGTTGCTGTTTGCAGCAAGCTGTGCAGAATCATTCGTTGTTGGAGCGGAATTGAACTGAGCACTCGGTTGTCTTAATGGCGCACTTTGCAGATGTTGAAGATCAATTTGCTCATCATCGCAGAGGGTCATGGCACGTTCGATAATATTGCGCAGTTCACGGACATTACCCGGATAATATTGGTTGAGTAGGAAGTTTTTCGCTCGTTCAGTCAGAGGCTTAGTGGCAATTTCCCATTCATGGCTAATTTTTTGAATAAAATGTTGTGCCAATAAGAGGATGTCGTCGCCACGTTCACGTAAGGCAGGCAACACTAAATCCATCACATGGATACGGAAGAATAAATCTTGGCGGAATCGACCTTGTTGGACGAGCGCTTCTAAGTCCTGATGACTGGCACTGATCACACGGAAATCAACATCAATTTCACAGTCTGAACCTACGGGGCGAATACGTTTTTCCTGTACCGCACGTAGCAGTTTAACTTGCATGGCTAAAGGTAATTCGGCAATTTCGTCCAGAAATAAGCTACCGCCATGTGCAGATTGAATCAGACCTTGCTTGTCTTGGGTGGCACCACTAAAGCTGCCTTTTTTATGGCCAAAAAGTTCACTTTCCATTAACTCTGTGGGAATTGCCCCACAGTTAATAGCAATAAAGGGCCCTTCATTACGGTTGCTTAAACGGTGAACCAGATTGGCCACGACCTCTTTACCCGTACCAGATTCACCCGTAATAAAAACAGGTGCTTGTGAACGTGCAATTTTCTTTAGAGTTCGACGCAATTGCTGGATTGGAAGCGATTCACCAATCAACATTTTATGTTCTAAAGCATCTTGCGAAGTAATGTCTTCGGCCAAAGGCTTATTCAGGGCTTTTTGTAGCAGTTGTTCAAGATGTTTCGGATTGATCGGTTTGCTGACAAAATCGAATGCTCCCGCCTTTAATGCGGCAATGGCAATATCCATGTTGCCATAGGCTGTTAGCACAGCAACGGGCAGGGCAGGACAGTGTTCATTCATCCAATCTAAGAGCTGTAGACCATTACCATCGGGTAAGTTGAGATCGGTTAGACAGGCATCGTAGCTATAGGTAGACAAGGCTTTTTTAGCTTCGTCGAGGCGATGTGCAACATGCGTTTTAACCCCCATCCTTGATAAAGACATTTGCATCAGCATACATAAGTCTTCTTCGTCATCAACTAATAATACCAGTGGTTGTGAATCCACAGTTTTCCCCTAAAAACAATTAAATAACAGCTTGTAAGCACTCAATCCTAAAGCAAGCTCCCTGTTTTTGTTCTACATAGGAAAGCTGTGCTTGATTCGCTTCACAGAAGCTATGAGCAAGATATAATCCTAAACCAGTTCCAGTAATTTCGGTACTAAAAAATGGTTGAAATAACTGTGCGCGGTTTTGTAAAGCAACCCCATGACCGAAATCTCGGACATCGATCTGGACTTTTTTCTGATCCGTACGCGCCACCACTTCGATATACGACATGTCCGGATTGTTATGGCGAATCGCATTACGAATCAGGTTGATTAAAATTTGTCTGAACTGTGCCTCATCAAAATCGATCAAAGTTTTGGCTTGTACATTGAGTCGAATGTTCTGTTGAATGTCTGCCAGATCTTCTTGTAGGAACAGCGGTAAAAATTGTTCTAGATTCAGACGAGTAGGACGGGTTTCCTTATTGCGCACCATATTTAGGGTGTCTTGAATAATTCGGTCAATCCGCACCGCTTGACGTGAAATCATATGATTCAACATGTGCTGTTGTTCGGTATCACTTTGCGGATATAAATCATTGGCATGCACAATTGCGGCTAAAGGATTGCGAATTTCGTGGGCAATACTGGCGGAGAGTTGACCCAAAGCGGCTAATTTTAATTGTTGCACTTGCTGATTGAGTTTTTGTGCATCTTGTAAAATCAGCAAGGTCAACATTTGATGTGGCACAACGAGTTTTTGTACGATTACCTGAATGTGGTATTGGCTTTGTTGTGATTCAAATTGGAATTTTTCACCGCTTTTTAAATCTTCAAATTTGAGTAATTCAAATAAGTCGGGCTGCGTGGTATACAGTGGATATTGGTCATGATGATAAGAATTTGGCATGCCGAGTAAATGGCAAGCAGCAGGATTACTCAGCACCACATGACAGTTTTCATCCAATACTAAATAGCCCGTGTCAATCTGCTCTAAAATATAGCGATTAATGTTTTGTAGCCGATGGAGCTCTAAGGATTGCGAAAAATTCAGATTTTCTAATAACTGGAAACGTTTCACGGCAATTTGCGCACTGCCATACACTACACAAAATAAAAAAGCCAAAATCGCACTGTTGGTTAAATTTTTAAGTGAAGTAAATTCAAGAATTGAACCTAAAAACAGTTGATATACCACACAGATCACAGCGATTAGGGTGATGACCAAGGCTTTTTGGGCATCTAATAACAGGGATGCTGCAAAAATCGTAATCACAAACAGTAAACTCAAATGTAAATTGGGTCCATCGATGGCTAAGGTCAGTAAGCTCAGCGAAATGACATCTACAATGAACAACAGCAGTAACTGGTTTGGAATACGGACTTTGAAGCGTCCAAGCGACATGAATTGAATGCTGGTAAACAGCAAATAAATCGTCAATACATATAGGTATAAACGTGGGTATTCATAATCTGAAGTGAATTGAGTGTAGGTCAGTAAAAAGACCAGTAACAGACAGGCACTGATGATAAAGCGATAAGCACTGTACCAAAGGCCCAAATGATACTGGTTCAATTCACTATGAATTGAACGCTGTGTCATAAGTAACAGGATGTACGTGGTGTTAAGGTTTGATTAACCCGTAGCGAATCGCCAAGTGAGTTAGTTTGACATCACTATCAATATTCAGTTTTTCAAAAATGCGGTAACGGTAGGTATTCACTGTTTTAACACTAACGAATAATTTATCGGAAATTTCTTGTGCACTAATACAATTGACCACCATCATGGCAACTTGCATTTCACGCTCAGACAGGGCATCGAAAGGCGATTGTTGGGTATCAGACAAATATGAGCTGGCCAGTTGTTCTGCAATGTCTGCACTGAAATATTTGCCGCCTTGCATCACTTTATTAATCGCACGGACCATTTCAGTAACTGGTGCACCTTTGGTGATATAGCCTTTGGCACCTGCTTTTAATAATAAAGACGGGTAGGGTTCTTCAGCAAGACCACTGACAGCAAGGACTTTTGTATCTGGCGCTGTTTGAAGTAGGCGACGTGTGGTTTCTACACCTCCGATCCCTGGCATATTGACATCTAATAGAACAACATTTGGATGGTGTTGGCGAACAAGTGTAATCGCATCTTCACCCGATTCGGCTTGTCCAATGACTTGGACATCTGCATGGTCTTCGAGCATACGGCAAATACCAGTACGGACTAATTCATGGTCATCTACCACCAAAACTGTGATCACCTACACTCTCCCTCAAATCAAAACCTGTTTTTTTTGTTACATAAAGCAAAATAAGCTTGCAATGAAACGACAAAATTAGCAATCCTATTCTTATATGAAATGAAAAACTTCATACACAATGTGTGAGCAAAAAATGTTCGTAGTTGTGACCAATGTACGGCATATTGCTGGTCTTGCGCAAATGTTTAGTATCCTGAGTTGAGTGAGCAATGGTGAAAAAATTAAATAAATCCTTCATGCACGTTTTGGGCATGTCAATTTTATTCAGTATGAGCAGTTTCAGTTCTGCTGAAATTGTGATGAATAGTGCTGCAAATCAGCAGTCAAATATTAGCTGGTCATCTGAAGATGCAAACCAGTTACTCAACGGTGACGTGTCTTATAGCGCTGAAGAGCCATCTCCTCAAGGGTCAACTAAAGTGACTACTTCTGTACGTAGTACAGGCGGTGTGGTACAGACAGCACCATCGAAAACGGTCCGTATCATTGATACCAATCAATACGCAGGACAGCCCTCTGTAAATGCGCGTGCAGCACTGGTTATGGATGGTCAAACTGGTGAAGTGCTATATAGCAAAAATAGCAATACCGCTTTACCGATTGCATCAATTACCAAACTCATGACAGCAGTAGTGATTTCAGATGCCCGATTAAACATGTCTGAAAAGATTACCTTACAACAGTCTGATTTCTCATGTTCAGGTTGTAAAAGCTCAAGTTCAACACTTCGTGCTGGCGACAGTATGAACCGCGCAGAAGCATTGCTGTTTGCTTTAATGAAGTCTGAAAATCCAGCGGCTTCGGCATTAGCACGTACTTATCCAGGTGGTCGTTCTGCATTTATTGCAGCGATGAATGCGAAAGCACGCTCATTGGGGATGAACTCGACTCATTATATGGAATCGACTGGCTTGCATCCAGGCAATGTTGCTTCGGCACGTGACTTAGGTATTTTGGTGAATACCGCTTCGCAGTATGGTTTGATTCGCCAATTTTCAACCACACCAAGTTATGATTTTAATTTGGGCTACCGCGTGTTGAAATCAAACAATACCAATGCTTTAGTACGTAATGGTGGTTGGAATATTAATATTTCAAAAACTGGATTTATTAATGAAGCAGGGCGCTGTGTGGTGATGCATACCACACTGAATAACCGTCCAGCGGTGGTGGTGTTATTGGGTGCGGATTCTTCAGTTGCACGAACCAATGATGCGACTCGTTTAATGAATTGGGCGAGCCAGTTACCAAAACGTATTTAATAAGATTTCAGATTTTTCATTCTTTCAGTATTTGGATTTACTCAACGTTTAAATGCTGAAGTGAATGCAAGATATAAAAAGCCCTGCAAGAGCAGGGCTTTTTTATTTAGTCAGCATATGAATTACATATTTGACAGAATTGAATCGCGAACTTGATCCATAGTTGCATCAATCGACAACATCACTGCATCTTGGCATTGCTTGATGGCAGTGTCAGGATCTTTTAAACCGTTACCTGTCACAGTACATACGATCACAGAACCTTCAGCAATTTTACCTGCTTTAATGTCACGAATCGCACCACCGATAGACGCTGCAGAAGCAGGTTCTACGAATACACCTTCGTACATAGACAGTAGACGCTGTGCTTCTAAGATTTCAGCATCTTGAAGTTCATCGAACCAGCCTTCTGAATCGCGGACTACTGCTTTAGCATGGTTCCAGCTTTGTGGGTTACCGATACGGATTGCAGTTGCTACTGTTTCAGGGTTTTCTACAGGTGCACCGCGTAGGAATGGTGCCGCGCCAGCAGCTTGGTAACCCACCATTGTTGGTAGACCCGCAGGTTTTGGACCTGTGAATTGATCAGTTTCAGGATCATAAACCACTTGTACAAATTCTTCTTTAGGCTGATTCGCCACAGCTTCGGTATAACCCATCCAGTGTGCTGTGATGTTACCCGCATTACCTACAGGTAGGCAGTGGTAATCTGGCGCACGACCTAATTCGTCAACGATTTCGTAAGCAATGGTTTTTTGACCTTGCAGACGGTATGGGTTGATTGAGTTTACAATCGTAACTGGTGCTTGATCTGCAACTTCTTTTACAAGACGCATACCGTCATCGAAGTTACCGTGGATTTGCATTGTTACCGCGCCATACATCATCGCTTGTGCCATTTTACCCATGGCAATTTTGCCTTCTGGGATGAGCACAAATGCTTTAATGCCTGCACGTGCAGCATAAGCAGCCGCTGCAGCAGATGTATTACCTGTAGATGCACAGATAATTGCTTTAGAGCCTTCTTCAACTGCTTTTGTTACAGCCATGGTCATACCACGGTCTTTAAATGAACCAGTCGGGTTTAAGCCCTCGTACTTCACATAAATTTCAACATTTTTGCCAATAATGCGTGGAATGTTCTCAAGCTTAATCAGTGGCGTATTACCTTCGCCCAAAGAAATTGCGCGAGTAGTTGCAGATACGGGTAAACGGTCGCGATAGCGGTCAACTAAACCAGTATAACGATTGGCATTAGACATGATGATGTTCCAATTGTGTGTAGAGCTTGGCGAGAGGAACTGAAATATTCCCCTCGACCCGATTAATTATCAAGCGATTCTAAACGAATTCGTACAATTTCGCCATGAATGACAGGCAATGCTTGAATTTGTTGAAGTGCTTCATCCATTTTAGATTCTTTGACTGGATCAGTCAGAATCACGATAGGAATAAGATCTTTTAAGCGCGGTTGTTGCATGATCGCATCGATGCTGATTCCTGCACGGCTTAAAATAGTCGTAACATCAGCAAGAACGCCAGTTTGATCTTCGGCATTAATACGGATGTAGTATCCAGTGGTCATTTCTTCACGTGGAAGAATTGGTAAATCAGTTAGGGCTTCAAACGCAAGCTGTGGAAT
Organism: Acinetobacter sp. YH12140; assembly: GCF_013418475.1. NCBI lineage: Bacteria > Pseudomonadati > Pseudomonadota > Gammaproteobacteria > Moraxellales > Moraxellaceae > Acinetobacter > Acinetobacter sp. YH12140. The sequence continues at coordinate 246,400 of NZ_VPBZ01000007.1, read as the reverse complement.
TGTACCTGCGCCATCTTCGGTATATGAGATGTCACGGACAATATCAACAATATCAGCAACTACGGCTGATGCGGTCGGGCCTGCACCTGCGCCTGCGCCATAGTAAAGCGTTGGACCAACGGCATTGGCTTGAACCAATACGGCATTTTTAACGCCATTTACATTGGCAATCAGTTGGTCTTCAGGGATCAGCGTTGGATGTACACGAAGCTCAATACCTGTTGCAGCACGACGTGCAATACCTAAATGTTTAATACGGAAACCAAGGTCTTCAGCATATTTGACATCTTGCGCAGTAACTTTGCTGATGCCTTCAGTGAAGACTTTGTCAAATTGGAGTGGGATACCAAAAGCAATAGAAGCCAGCAATGTTAACTTGTGCGCCGCATCGATCCCTTCGACGTCGAATGTTGGATCTGCTTCTGCATAACCGAGTTCTTGCGCTTCTTTGAGAACGTCTGCAAAGGCACGACCTTTTTCACGCATTTCAGTCAGGATAAAGTTACCAGTACCGTTAATGATACCTGCAAGCCAGTCAATTTTATTGGCTGCCAAACCCTCACGGAGGACTTTAATAATTGGGATACCACCTGCGACAGCTGCTTCATAAGCAATCTGAACGTGATGATCATCGGCCAATTTAAATAATTCATTACCGTGTTCAGCTAATAAAGCTTTGTTGGCTGTGACCACTTGTTTGCCATGAACGATTGCTTCACGAATCACTTCATACGCAGGGTGAATGCCGCCCATAACTTCAACTACAACGTCTACATCGGGTTGACGGACGATATCCAATAAATCAGCACTTTGCTTCACTGAAGCAGGCAGTTCTAAATCAGGACGAGGGCGACGCGTACCCACATGGGTAATTTCAATTTCACGACCGGTGCGACGTTTAATCTCAGCAGCATTTTCTTTTAGTAGTTTAAGGGCACCACCACCCACAGTACCAAGACCGAGGATTGCCAGACGAACTGGTTTCACGTCACACTCCATTTATTTCATCATTGCTTTAAGTGAGTTTAGATCATAGCTAAAAAAACGTTCGGACTCTAGGGTAGAAATCACTTTATTCCCACCCATAAAAAACATTCATTTAGCCTATAAAAATTAGTTATTTAAGCGCACTTTCAAGTTCGGAAGCCGACATGTAAGCACCGATGTGTTTGCCTTCTGCGTTATAGATCGCTGGCGTACCATTCACACCAATATTTAGACCCATTTCATACATGCTGCGCACTGGGTTTTTACATGATGCTGGCTCGATTCGCTCACCGGCAATGGCTTTATCAAATGCGGCACGACGGTCTTTGCTACACCAGATAGATTCCATCATTGGCATGTGTTGTTCACCACGTGGCCAAGCGATGTAACGGACTTCAATGCCACGGGCATTAAAATCATCCATTTGTTCATGTAATTTGTGGCAATAAGGACAGCTGACATCGGTAAACACATAAACCACGTGTTTGGTTTTACCTTTGGCTTTATAGATCAGTAGGTCTTCAGTTTTTAATTGATCAAATAGTTTTTTGTTGGCCTCTGCTTGTAAGGTATCTCCTACATTAAAGAGTTGTTTTTCACCTAAACGAACCACGTCGCCTTGGAAAATATATTTACCATCAGCTGTAGCATAGACCGCTGGCATGCCTTCAAAGCTTACCCAAAACAAATTAGGAACTTCAGTCGCTTTCACCCCAGTGACTTTGGCATTGATATTGGCTTTTTGCAGATTGGATTGCAAAGTATCAATTAAACGCTGCTGAGCATTACGTTCAGATAAATTCGAAGCTTCACCAGTTGCAGGCGTACTTGCCGTTAATGTCGCATCTTTCTTTTCGTCATTATTTGAATTAGAACAAGCCACTAACGCCATACTGGCAACAAGTGTCGATGCGAGAAAAATTTTTGAACGGGTAAATAACATAAACAACCCTTTTCTTTTAGCTTTATCAAACAGGTGAGTAAGCATAGCAAAAAATATCGGGCACAATAGAACTTCTTGGTCTGATATTTCCTGCCGTTAAGCTCTCGGATGATAGTCTGCATGTAATTTTTGCATACGAATCTGCGCGACATGGGTATAAATTTGCGTGGTAGACAAGTCACTGTGGCCGAGCAGCATCTGCACGACACGTAAGTCGGCACCGTGGTTGAGCAAATGCGTGGCAAAGGCGTGGCGTAAGGTATGTGGTGATAATTCGGCTTGAATGCCTGCAATGAGCGCATAGCGTTTAATCGCGTACCAAAAGTTTTGGCGACTCATCATTCCACCGAGTTGAGTGAGAAATAAAGCATCGGTTGCGCTTTTGTATAAGACGGGACGTGCTTCAGCTAAATACTTCTCGATCCATTCCACCGCCATTTGACCTAAAGGAACTAAGCGTTCTTTATTGCCTTTACCGGTAATTCGTAAATAGCCTTGTTTAAGATTGATCAGTTCTAATCTTAAATTTAATAACTCAGAGACACGTAAACCACAGGCATACAGCACTTCGAGCATGGCACGATCACGTAGACCCAATGCGGTGTTGAGGTCTGGGGCATTAATCAGGGCTTCAACATCTGCTTCAGATAAATCCTTTGGTAGGGCACGACCCAATTTGGGTGTTTTGTGGATTGCAACAGGATTGTCACTGCGTATTTTTTGTTCACGCAAGAACTTGAAAAATGAACGCAGTGCAGAAAGTGAGCGGGCGATCGAGCGAGGGCTTTTTCCTTGTTTCGTCAGGCTAAGCAAGACATCTGAAATGTCGTCACTGCTCCAATCAGTCATGACATGCGTATGACACTCACTGCATTGAATTAAATCAGATAAATATGCATTTCGTGTATGTGGACTGACGGTTTGAGCTATTAAATCATCACGATATCCGTGTAAAAAACTGAGTGTTTCTGGAATTTGGACTGGGGTAGGAATACGTGGTTTTTTATTTAACATGTGCCGCTCATTTTCGAAATTAAACCAAGAAATCACAATGGTTTAATGCAATGTAATTTAAAAAAATAGTCGTGTCGATGCTAGATTGTTAAATGAGAATTGAAATCGAATCCGATTTGTTAATTATTCTCATTTGTTTGTATAATATTCAAAATTTTTTAGGGTTAGTTGCGTGCGATTATCTGATTTGAAAGTGAAACAAAGCGCAGTCATTCATAAGGTACATCGTAACCAGAATGGCAACAATGCTCCGGCTGATTTAGTCGCTAGCCGTTTAGAGACTTTGGGTTTTGTTCCCGGAACAAAAGTACAGGTGATTACCAAAGGTATTTTTGGTGGTGACCCGATTTTAATTCAAGTTGGGTTTACTCGTTTCGCACTGCGAAAAGTAGAAGCTGAAAAAGTGGAAATAGCAATGGAAGGGGCATCAGCATGAGTGATGCGTTACGTATTGCCCTCGTTGGTAATCCAAACTGTGGTAAAACTTCATTATTCAATCATTTAACGGGCACACGTCAGAAAGTTGCAAACTATGCTGGGGTAACGGTTGAGCGAAAGGTGGGTCAATTTACGTTGCCATCGGGTAAATCTGTTCGAGTTTTGGATTTGCCGGGGACATATAGCTTAGAAGCGACGAGTCCTGATGAAGCGATTACGCGTGATGTCGTGCAAGGTAAAATTGCAGAAGAAGGGCATCAAGATGTCTTTTTATGTGTAGTTGATGCGACAAACTTAAAATTGCACCTCGGTTTGGTCATGGAAATGATCGATTTGGGTCGTCCAATTTTACTTGTCCTCAACATGATGGATGAAGCACGTCGTCGTGGCATGCAAATCAATACCCAAAAGCTGTCTCAGCGTTTGGGTGTGCCTGTCGTAGAAACCGTTGCTGTACGTAATGCGGGTATTGAAAACTTAATGGGTGCTTTGGATGCTGAAGGTTTCAGAAAACCAGATGCGTCATTAAGTGATACCAATCTTTCTGGGACTAACCACGAAAAAATTGAACAAATTTTAAAAGACGTGGTGGTGTTTGTTGATCATGAAGATAAACGCTCAGACTTTCTCGATAAAATTTTTCTACATCCAGTCTTTGGTTTAATTACCTTAGCGGTGATGATGTTTATTATCTTCCAAGCGGTGTTTGCGTGGGCTGCGCCGTTTATGGATGGTATTGAATGGGTGCAGGATTGGGTTGGTGAAGCCGCAGGTGGCATGATTTCCAATCCATTACTACAGAGCTTGGTTGTTAAAGGGATTATTGAAGGTGCGGGTGGCGTAATTGTCTTCCTCCCACAAATTATTATCTTATTCTTCTTTATTTTGGTGTTAGAAGAATCAGGTTATTTACCACGTGCAGCGTTCTTACTAGATAAGTTGATGTTTAAAGCGGGTCTGAGTGGTCGTGCTTTTATTCCTCTGCTATCGAGCTTTGCCTGTGCTGTACCGGGCATCATGGCAACCCGGAGTATTCAAGACCCTCGAGATCGTCTGGTAACGATTTTAGTTGCGCCGTTGATGACGTGTTCGGCACGTTTACCAGTTTATGCTTTGCTGATCTCGGCATTTATTCCACAGCAAATGGTCTTGGGCGTCTTTAATTTACAAGGCTTGGTGTTATTTGCATTATATGCAGCCGGGATTGTGAGTGCCTTAATTGTGGCAACAGTGCTGAAATTCTTCCAAAAAGATAAATCACAGCATGCCTTATTGATGGAACTTCCAAGCTACCGTTTCCCAGATATTAAGAGTGTTTGGATTGGTTTACTGGACCGTGCCAAGATCTTCTTGAAGCGTGTTGGTGGCATCATCTTCGCTTTATCAATTTTATTATGGTTCTTGTGTACTTTCCCGCAACCGCCAGAAGGCGCAACTTTGCCGGATATTGATTATTCATTGGCAGGTATGCTTGGGCATGTATTACAACCGATCTTTGCACCATTAGGTTTTAATTGGCAGATCTGTATTGCCTTAATTCCAGCGATGGCGGCACGTGAAGTCGTTGTGGCGGCATTGGGTACGGTGTATGCCTTGTCTGCAACAGATGAAGATGCCATGTCTCAAGGTCTGGCAAATTTAATTAGTAGCGATGGGTCATTGGGTTGGTCATTGGCAACCGGTCTATCATTATTGGTATGGTTTATTTATGCGCCACATTGCTTGGCGACACTGGCGACAGTTAAACGTGAAACTGGCTCCTTGAAAACGGTGAGTTTCATGACTATCTATTTATTTGGTTTGGCTTATCTAATGGCATTCATCACGTATCAAATTGCAACACGCTATTTTGGATTGTGAATTGTGAATGGCAAAAGCTGAACAAAGGAGAGAGACATGCTTGAATCAATAATTATTGCGGTATTGGTGATTTGGAGTGCTGTCGTGGTGTTTAAGAAGGTATTTCCAAAAACATCGAACTCAGTCTTCACAACTTTTTCTGAGCACTGTGCAAACCGTGGTTGGAACAGTTTAGCCAAATGGTTAAAGCCCAAAATGGCCGCAGGCTGTGCAGGCGGTTGTGGATGTTCAGCTTCGGATAATTCATCTGCAAAAAAAGCTGAAGTACAAGCGGTGAAATGGAAATAAACTCACCGTCAATTGCTTGAAGAAACCGCCCAAGATGGGCGGTTTTTTTACGAGCGGACACAAAAAAACTGCGAGAAAGTGAAAACATAAAAAGCATTCAAAACAGCAAAGTGCTAACATTTTGTCAGATTTAAAAACCGACCAAAAAATGGGGCGAAAATGTTAATACAGCGTGGTGGATTGAAGGTTGTTGCCGGATTAGGGATTTCTGGTGTTTCCGCAGTGAATTTCTTACATAGCCATGGCTACCGCGTTGCAGTCACCGATTCACGAGCAGTTCCACCGGGTCATGATCAAATTCCAAGTGATGTACAAACCAGTTTCGGTCAGTTGGATCAAGATTTATTACTCCAAGCAGAAGAAATTATTATCAGCCCGGGGCTAGATCCAAAATTACCGCAAATTCAGGCGGCCATTGCAGCCAACATTCCTGTGGTTTCAGAAATTCAAATTTTACGTCGTGCGACAGATAAGCCGATTGTCGCAATTACAGGTTCGAATGCGAAAAGTACCGTAACAACTTTATTTGGTCTTATGGCAGCAGATGCAGGCAAAAAAGTGGCAGTGGGTGGTAACTTAGGTCGTCCAGCTTTGGATCTCACCAAAGATGATCCTGAACTTTATGTTTTAGAGCTTTCAAGTTTTCAATTAGAAACCACGTCGAACTTGGCAGCAGAAGTGGCTGTGGTGTTGAACATGAGTGAAGACCATTTGGACCGTCATGGCGATATGATGGGCTATCACACTGCGAAGCATCGTATTTTCCAAGCGGTGAAAAAAGTGGTGTATAACCGTGATGATTCATTAACACGTCCATTGGTTCCAGATGCTACTCCAATGCAAAGCTTTGGCTTAAATGCACCGGATATGAATCAGTTTGGTATTTTACGCGATACTGATGGCACAATTTGGTTGGCACGTGGTCGTGAGCGTTTACTGAAAAGTGCAGACATGTATATTCAAGGGACCCATAATGTGGCAAACGCCTTGGCATGTTTGGCTTTGGGTGAAGCGATTGGTTTGCCACTCGAAGGCATGTTGGAAACCTTGAAAACCTTTAAAGGTTTAGAACACCGCTGTGAATTTGTCAAAGAAGTGCATGGTGTTCGTTATTATAACGACTCTAAAGGCACCAATATTGGTGCGACTTTAGCTGCGATTGATGGTCTAGGTGCTGCGATTGAAGCCAAAGGCGGCAAAGTGGCGATTATTTTAGGTGGTCAAGGCAAAGGGCAGGACTTTACTGCGCTGCGTGATTCACTTTCAAAATATGCCAAAGTTGCGGTATTGATTGGTGAAGATCGTCCAATTATTGAAAAAGCGGTTGAAGGGACAACCACGCTGATTCATGCTGAAAGTTTGAAACAAGCGGTTGAGTTGTGCCAACAAAATGCGGTAGTCAATGATGTGGTGTTATTGTCTCCAGCGTGCGCAAGTTTTGATATGTTTAAAGGCTACAGTGAGCGTGGACACCAATTTGTTGATTGTGTGAATGCACTCGTTTAAAAGAACGATAAGGAAAGTTGTATGGCTGGGTTGGCTCAGACGACCATAAATAGAATAAATGAAGTTGTAGAGCGTTGGCTTCCTCGGTTACCTGCCGAGGTCAACGTGCGCAATGTTCTGGTGTTCTGTGTTTTGGCATTGTTGTGTATTGGTTCGATCATGGTGGCATCTGCATCTATGCCCTATGCAGAACGCATGCATGAAAATGCCTTTCATTACATTTCACGACATGGGATTTCGATTGCCGCCGCCGCCGCCGCCGCCTATATCGCCTATAAAGTGCCGTTGAATGTTTGGTTTAATAACACTTTCTTTTTATGGATTATCACGATTATCTTACTGGCTGCTGTATTGGCTGTCGGGACAGAGGTCAATGGTTCTAAACGTTGGATTCGTATTGCTGGTTTCACCTTACAGGCTTCGGAAGTTGCCAAAGTCATGATGGCGATATTTACCGCGGACTATGTGGTACGGCGTGCCGAAGAAGTCCGTAATAATATTAAGGGCTTGGTGCGTTTGGCAGTGATTATGGCTGCAACTGTTGGTTTGGTCATGGCAGAGCCCGATTTAGGGGCGACGGTGGTGATTGCCTTAACCATGCTAGGGGTATTCTTCCTCGCAGGAGCACCGTTGATTCAGTTCGCAATTGCCTTTGGTGCGATCATCATGGCCTTTGTGTTCTTGATTTTATTTGAACCTTATCGTTTAGAACGTTTGATGTCCTTCTCAAATCCATGGAATGATCCATTAGGCGCAGGCTACCAGTTGTCGAATGCATTAATGGCTTTTGGTCGCGGTGAATGGTTTGGTGTCGGCTTGGGTCATAGTATTCAAAAAATGTCGTATTTACCTGAGGCTCATACCGACTTCATGTTAGCGGTTTTGGGCGAAGAATTTGGCTTCTTTGGGATTTTGACCGTATTGACGCTGTCATTTGTGATGTTGATCTGCTGTATTCGCATTGGTCATCGTGCTTTACGTCATCAATACTTACGTGCAGGCTACTTGGCTTATGGCATTAGTATTATTTTCTTGCTGCAAATTTTGGTGAATGCAGGCATGAACATGGGCATGCTTCCTACCAAGGGTTTGACCTTACCGTTTATTAGTTATGGGGGGTCTTCTTTGATTATCTGTGCGGTTATGGTGAGTCTGATCTTAAAGATCGATGCGACGACCAAAGAAGTGAACCCAAGTAAAGAAGAATCAAGCTTCTAAATTGGTATCTCGTTGCGGATCGGGAGATGCATGGTGGAGGACACTGGCTGGCATCTCCGTTCCACAATGGAGACATTTGACAAAGCTCGCCTTGGCTTGAGATAGTGGAATCAATGGAATAAAAAATAAAGAAAAATAATTACGTTGCTGTTTCAACTCATACTGAGTTCTGCTGCGGCAGACAGGGCAAGTAAATTGGCTCTTTTCAATGACTTTGGTTTTCGGACCAACTGCAAAAATAAAAAACATTAGGCTCTCCAATGGTCGATTGATCACTTTATTAAAGCATAATTAATTGAATATCGAGTGATTGGCTCAGATAGGGATGTGGGTTTATTGATAGATTTGAGGCAATGCTGTGCCATGGGGAATTTGTTGAATATCCCACTGCGCAATCGCCTGTTGTAGCATAATACGCGGCGTATCCAAGTCGACTGGTGGTTGGTGTAGGGCTTGCAATGCTTGTTGTAATAAAGGTGCCGCTTGGCTTAAATCAAGAGCTTGAGCCATATTCTGTTTTGACAGTTTTTGTCCCTGATTATTCATTGCCAATGGCAAGTGCATGTATTCAAGGCGTGGATAACCCAAAACCTGTCCGAGCCAAATTTGACGTTCGGTATTGTCCAAAAGATCAGCTCCACGTACGACATGGGTCATCCCTTGTAGGTAGTCATCCACCACGACAGCAAGTTGATAATTGATAATGCCATCACGGCGTTTTAAGACGAAGTCGCCCAAATCTTGTTGCAGATTGGAGCAATGCGTCCCTTGTAAGCGGTCGGTAAAACAAATGTTCTGTGCATCGACTTTGATTCGAATGGCCTGATCCTGAAGGGGAAGGCCCAGATTGCGACATGTGCCTTGATAGATATGATTCGAACCAAGCATTTTTCGGGTGCATTGACAGGCATAGACCAAGCCTTCTGCATGCAAATGCGTAATGACTTGCTCATAAATTTCGAGGCGGTCTTTTTGGAAAATGATCTCGGCATCTGGTTCGAATTGAAATGCATCAATACAACGTAAGATGTGTTCTTCGCTGCCGGGAAATATACGTGGAATGTCGGTATCTTCGATACGAACCACCCATTGCCCCTGATGGGCACGGGCATCGCAGTAGCTTGCGACTGCTGTAATTAAAGAGCCAAAATGCAAAGGGCCGGTTGGCGATGGCGCAAACCGACCCACGTAATGCTCTGCAGCTTTCCCTCCCTTATCTAAAGGGAGGGCTAGAGAGGAATTAATCAACACAGAATTAACCGTTATTTTGCTTCTCTTTGATCTCTGCAAGTGTTTTGCAGTCGATACATAAAGTCGCTGTTGGACGCGCTTCAAGGCGACGTAAGCCAATTTCGATACCACACGTTTCACAGAAGCCGTAGTCATCATTTTTGATCGCTTCAATTGATTGTTCAATTTTACGGATCAGTTTACGTTCACGGTCACGTGTACGAAGTTCAATCGCAAATTCTTCTTCTTGCGTTGCACGGTCGTTCACATCTGGAAGCGCAGTATTTTCGTCTTGCATGGTATTCAAAGTACGGTCTACTTCAGACATTAACTCAGCTTTCCACGCCAATAAGATGTGACGGAAATGCTCAAGTTGCCCTTCAGACATGTATTCTTCATTCTTTTTAGGCTGATAAGGTTCAATACCAAATAAGCTTGCAGTAGAACCACCTTCAGTCGCCTTTGGCTTTGATTTGCGCACGCGTTTGGTAGACTTTTCGTCTACTACATCAGTTTGTTCGTCTAAGACTTGATTTTGGTTGTCATTCGCCATGTAGGGCATTCCTCATCATATGCATATATCTATACGCAAAAAATATGGTGATATGCAAGTTTTTTATCCACCCAACACAGAGTTTCCTTCTGTGGGGGTCGTCATCATATAGACTTTTTCTGCTTATTGATAGTCTTTGATGTTTGGATTCTAACTATCACTTTTCCTTTAGAAGCCATAAAGTAAAGCAAAAAAATCAAATTGAAAAGTTAATAACCTGAAATTTCAACATTAATTTGAGGTTGTTTTAATTTGACCCGAACAACTTCAGTTTTAAATTCACCATTATCATTCAGATAGAGTGCACGATACCCTGGTAAAGCTTCGTCTAAGGCAAAATTTTCACTATGCGGTTTGAACTGAACACTGGTCGAAGGCGTCGATAAAAACTGAATATTGCGCCATTGATTAGACGAGTCTTGATGTACGTGTCCGCACAGTACAATTTTGACATTGTCATGGCGTGAAAGCACATCCATCAGATGTTCAGCGTTCTTTAGTTTATGCTGATCTATCCAATGCGATTGCATGGCAAAAGGGTGGTGGTGGCATGCCACAATGATGTGTTGCTGTGGGTGTGCTGTGAGTAACTGATCTAATTGTTCCAACTGCTGTTGTGATACCCAACCATCCACTTTTCCTTTAACCGCACTGTTCAGTAAAATCAGACACCAATTGCCTAATGCGATGCAGTGAGCACGATCTTCCTGTTGATGAAATGGGAAGCAAGACGCTTCGTCATGGTTCCCCGGAATCTGATAAAACGGAAACGGCTGCTGTTGCATATATTCGAGATAACGCGCATAAGTACGCTCTACCGGCACTTGTGCAAGATCGCCAGTATGGACAAGCGTATCGATGTGATGATGTTTCAACTGAATTTGTTGAATCACATCGTGAAAACTTTGCTCTGGATTCATGCGGACAAATTCAAGATCTTCCTGATCCATTAAATGTGTGTCCGAGATCTGGATCAGTGTCCAGTCGTATTGTGGTGTATCCCTTAAAGTCATGTCCTTCCCCTTAGACATTCCTTGTAGTATGTATTTGTTGTTGTAACCATTGCAAGGCCATAATGACAGGTGCGTTTTTTAGCCGACCATTGGTTAATAATTCAGGAATATCAGCATAGTTTAAGATATGCAATTGAATATTTTCTCCTTCATCAGGCATGCCAAAGACTCCGCCATGTTCAGGAAGTTCAGCTTCAGCACTATAAAGGTGGAATAATTCCGCGCAGGCACCCGCAGAGGGATAAAAACTAAATAAATGCTGTAGTGCATCTAATTCACAGCCTGATTCTTCCAAACTTTCACGGCGGATGCAGCTTTCAGCAGATTCATCACCATCGAGCACGCCGGCAATAATCTCTAGTTGCCATGGCGAAGTTTCATCATCAATCGCCCCAATGCGGAATTGTTCAATTAAGGCAAATTTTTGTTGTTGATGACTATAGATCAGTACACCTGCTGCTTCAGGACGATGAATCAATTCACGCTGAATGGTTGGAATCATGCTGTCTTGATGGAATAAGCGGTGTCGAAGCTGAACTTTTTCAACTTGAATAAAGCCTTTATAAAGATGTTCACGCCCTTCAATGCTGTAATCTTTTTTGTTATATGTGGCCTGTTTAATAATATTCATAAGCGCTAATTAGGATGAAATCTTCCATTTCATCCTAACCGAGATTTTGTTGAATACAAAAGATTTTTTTAAGCTTTACACTTTGTGGTACAACTTTTGACCATGTTCATGATAGGCCGCTTTCATGCTCTGTAAACCTGTTTCAATTTCAGGATTAGATTCTGAAGAAAGCTGCATATCTTGCTGATTTTTTGCATAATCTCTCACATTTTGTGTGATTTTCATCGAGCAAAATTTAGGTCCACACATCGAACAAAAATGGGCTGATTTATGTGCTTCTTTCGGCATAGTTTCATCATGCATGCTACGCGCTGTATCAGGGTCTAAGCTCAGATTAAATTGGTCTTCCCAGCGGAATTCAAAGCGTGCTTTGGATAATGCATTATCACGAGCCTGCGCACCAGGATGACCTTTGGCAAGGTCTGCGGCATGGGCTGCAATTTTGTAGGTGATAATGCCATCTTTGACGTCTTTTTTATCTGGTAGACCAAGGTGCTCTTTCGGGGTCACATAACACAGCATCGCGGTGCCGTACCAACCAATCATTGCTGCACCTATCGCAGAGGTAATGTGGTCATAGCCCGGGGCAATATCGGTGGTGAGTGGTCCAAGGGTATAGAAAGGCGCTTCTTTGCAAACCTCGAGTTGTAGATCCATATTTTCTTTGATCATGTGCATTGGTACATGGCCTGGGCCTTCAATCATGACTTGTACATCATGTTCCCATGCCCGGTGAGTCAATTCACCTAAGGTGCGTAATTCACTAAATTGGGCTTCATCGTTAGCATCTTGAATACACCCCGGACGTAAACCATCACCTAAACTGAATGACACATTATAGGCTTTCATGATTTCGCAGATTTCATCAAAATGCGTATACAGGAAGTTTTCTTCATGATGCGCTAAGCACCACTGCGCCATGATGGATCCGCCACGTGACACAATACCAGTTAAACGGTTGGCGGTGAGTGGAACATAACGAAGCAGCACGCCTGCGTGAATCGTAAAGTAATCGACACCTTGCTCGGCTTGTTCAATCAGTGTGTCTTTGAAAATTTCCCAGGTTAAGTCCTCTGCGACACCATCAACTTTTTCTAAAGCTTGGTAAATCGGCACGGTGCCAATCGGTACAGGTGAGTTGCGAATAATCCATTCGCGGGTCTCATGGATATTTTTACCTGTCGATAAATCCATGATGGTGTCAGCACCCCAACGAGTTGCCCAAGTCATTTTTGCCACTTCTTCATCGATGCTTGAACCAAGTGCTGAGTTACCAATGTTGGCATTGATTTTCACCAAGAAGTTACGACCAATAATCATCGGTTCACATTCAGGGTGGTTAATGTTAGCAGGGATAATGGCACGACCTTCAGCCACTTCTTGACGTACAAATTCTGGGGTGATTTCAGTTAAATTGCGTGCGCCAAAATTTTGACCGGCATGTTGGCGCATATCAACACCTTCACGCTGGCGCTGATTTTCACGAATCGCAATGTATTCCATTTCAGGGGTGATGATGCCTTGTTTGGCATAGTGCATTTGAGACACATTGTGTCCACGACGAGCGCGACGGGGTTTTGAAATATGCGCAAAACGAATCTCTGCAGTACGAATATCTCGAAGACGCTCTTGTCCAAATTTTGAAGTTAAGGTATCGAGTATTTCCGTATCATTTCGTGACTCAATCCAAGATTCACGGACATTGGGTAGACCTTGATTTAGGTCAATTTGAATATTGGGGTCGGTATAAGCACCAGAGGTGTCATAGACCATAATCGGTAGATTTTTTTCTCCACCCAGACCTGTAGGCGTATCTGTAAGACTGATTTCACGCATTGGTACGCGAATATCTGGACGTGAGCCTTGGATATAGACTTTTTTTGACGCGGGGAGAATACGGGTGAGATCTTTAGCATCTTGTTCATGCTGAGCAGCGCGATCTGAAGCGGTGAGATTCGTTAATTGGTTCATTGCAATGATCCTTATGAATGACATCAACGAATCAAGCACGACCAAAAACGTGGCAGTTTATCTGATGGATTCACCTGAAAATAAAGGCGTAAAACCAAGAGATAAGAAGGGCTTAAGTTTTTAGATGGCTTGATTCCTACGCAGGTATTAACCTGATCAGGTTCAACGGTACTCATCCTTAAATTTAGCGAACTAAATTTAGATGATCTCAGCAGGAAATTACCTGCGCTCCGTCAAGCTTTGTGCGGATATTAGCATGAAGGCTGTTTTAAAACAGTGTTATTTTTCATCGATTTTGCAGTGCAGAATTTTGGCTAGGTCCGTGTGCAATTGAACTTGCATTGGCTAAGTAGAGGACTGATTTACACAGATGGCGTCACTAAAACAATCTTTCTTATAATGCGGATCAGGATTACGGACACCAATTAAATTCAACAGCTGCGCTTCTGATCGCTGATTAGATGCGGCAGTGTTTTGATCTAATAATTTTAAAAATAAACGCGCCTGATCTGCCAATGTGGAGTTTTTTAATTGAGCCAAACGTTCAATTTCTTCTAAAGAACTGGCTTGAATACTGAGGCGGTCTGAAAAATCATTGGAAACTGGGCTATGTGCCGAACCAATAAATAACAACTGGCTATATTGATATAGCAATTGTTGTGCATCTTTTTTGTAGGGGCTATCTGGATATTGTTTCAGATAGTCTTCCCAAAAAATAGCACGTGTTGCAATCTCTTGCGGCTCAATGGCTAAACTTTTTTGTAGCAAGGCGGGTTGTGCATTTTGTTCAGCCAGTTTTTCAATGAAGACCTGCTCAGGTTCTTCCATATAAGGCGCAAAAATTTTGGCTAAATATTCAGGACTGCGGCGATAGCGTAATTGTCCTTCACCTGCATCGAACAATTCTACATAGGCTTGGCCTTTATGTTTCAGTAAGTATTGATCTCGGGCAGTGAGCTGCTCATAATGATTTTGTTGAATTGTGGGATGCTGAGCCATATCAAAGGCAAATTGTTCGAACGCCATTTGCTGTTGAGCTGTACGTTCAACATGTAAAAAGTTGCGATACATTTGATTGGACAAACGCAGTAATTTTTTTTGTTCGTCCGCTTTTAATAGCGGTAAGCAGACTTTGAGATCTTGGTTGATTTGTTCTAAAGCGAAAGTTGTTCGTTGATCGTCTATTTCCAGCATGTTTTTTTCAAGTTTTCTGCACAGCAAAGACAAATCGACTGCTTCTTTTTGAACAGTCTTATTGTTGGGAAACTCTGGTGCAGGTTGAGGTTCAGGCTGTTGTTGGCATCCATTCAACATACTGAAACATAAAAACATTGCACTAAACTTTGCAGGCAGCTGAAAAAATTTTGACACAGGAACTCGATGCGCTATAGAAGTGGTATTGTCCGATGGAATGTCGACTATTTTATAGATGAAACACGTGCAATATGTGTACTATTGTACAGTTCTTTGTTATAGCGTTGTGAGTAGTGTCTGAAAACGACTGAAATTATCCGGTTTTGTCGCATTTGATATAAAAAATTAATAAAAATCATACGGAAATTTGCAAGGATATGATTAGTATCTGCTTAGTTTTAGGCTTGAATATTCAATCTCGGGTATTTGAATATTAGGAATTTACAAAAAAAATGAACAAAAAAGTTGTGGTGGGTCTTTGTTTGCTTTTCACGAGTCAATGGGCGTGTGCGCTAGATCTTGTGCAAGCTTATGAACGTGCAAAACAAGAAGACCCCAATTGGCAAGCCAATAAACTACAATATGAAGCGGATAAATTGAATTTGGGGATTGCCAATGGGAACTTACTCCCGACGGTAACAATCTCCGGAAATGTGACCCGAAAAAATCAAAATTCCAACCAAAGCGGCGCTCAAGCCGGGCTGATCATGCCAGACAGCACCACAACAAGACAAATTGCGCTCACTGCCCGTCAGCCCATTTTTCGTTGGGATGCATGGGAAGGGCTGAAGCAAGTCAAGACCTCGATTAATTTAAGTGAAATCAATCTGCGGATTCAAAAACAAGATCATATTTTAAATGTCTCTGAAGCTTATTTTAATGTCCTACGCCAACAGGCATTAACGGTTGCCAACCTACAAGAAGAACAGGCGCTATCGGAACAGCTGCGCATGATGAATGCTAAATTAAAAGAAGGTTTGGTGGCAAAAAGTGATGTCAGCGAAGCCAATGCTCAATATCAAAATGCTCGGGCCAACCGCATGGCGACTAATGTTCAATTGGTTTTGGCGCAGGAACAATTACAACAGTTGATTGGGCCATATCGAGAAAATTTGGCGGTGTTACGTGAAGATTTTCAGTTTGAAAAACCGATTCCAAACAATGTACAAGCGTGGGAAGAACTGGCTCAGGAGCAGAACCTAGGCATTTTACAAGCGCGTATGCAACAACGTTATGCGGAAGATGGCAAACGCGTCGAAAAAGCTGCCTTATATCCTCAGATTGAAGCGGTAGGGACCTATGGTTATAACAAGCAAAGTCCACAATCCATTATGTCGCAAGATGGTCAATTTGATCAGGTGGGGATTGAAATGAACTGGAATGTGTTTAATGGTGGACGGACACAGAAATCCATTAAGCAAGCGGCGATCAATGTTGAAAAAAGCCAAGCACAGGTGGATGCAGCAATTCGAAAAGCACAAACCGATGTAAAAAAATCTTATATGCAAGTCGAAACGGATCAAAGTAAATTACAGGCACGTAAAGCCGCGATGGATTCTTCCGCGCAAGTGTCTTTGGCCTCACAAGCCCAGTACCAAGAAGGCCTGAAAACCATGGTTGATGTGCTACTGGCACAGCGTAATGCCTTTTCAGCCCGTCAAGATTATCTGAATTCTAAGTACGATTATTTAATACATGTACTGCAACTCAAAGCCTCCGTTGGGAAATTAACGGAAGCTGATTTAGTGGAAATGAATGCATGGTTGGTCGATCAGAAAAATCAGCCATCGATCCTACTAAAGAAATAGGCCATGGTCATAAAAGTTTCACAATCAATATGCTTTAATATGGCACTAAAATCTGCCGATTCACGTTGTAGTGGAGACTCGCTTTGCCTAATAATCCTGTTTTAAACCATCACATTTCTTCGCAATTCAATGAAGAGTTGCAGGATGTGCATACCAAATTTATGACCATGGGTGGTTTGGTGGAGCAACAGGTTGCAAATGCCATTCATGCCTTATTGGATACAGATGCTACGATGGCGATCGATGTTCAATTTCAAGACAATACGGTGAATCGTATGGAAACTGAAATTGATGAAGCGCTTACCCTGATTTTGGCGCGCCGTCATCCTGCTGCGATTGATCTACGCATGGTGATTGCGATGTCGAAAGCCAACACCGATTTAGAACGGATTGGTGATGAAGCGGCAAAAATTGCCCGTATTGCACAAAGCTTGTGTGAAGAGGGTGGTTCACCGCGTGGTTATATGGAAACACGGCATATTGGCAACCAAGTCCGCGTGATGATTCATGATGCGCTCGATGCCTTTGCACGTTTGGATGTAGATCAGGCTTTACGTGTCCTTTTGGCCGATGCTGATATTGACCGCGAGTACCAATCGGCAACCCGTACCCTCATGACGTATATGATAGAAGATCCACGCCACATTACTCGGGTGATGAATGTACTTTGGGTGCTGCGTTCACTTGAACGTATTGGTGACCATGCTCGAAATATCTCTGAACAAGTGATTTATATGGTGAAAGGTCTAGATGTCCGTCACACCAGTGTTGAAGAAATTGAGCAAAAAGTTCAGCGTTAATGGATTAGCATCAAGATGAACGAAGCCCATCAAACGATGGGCTTTTTTCGGTCTAAATTAACTATGTGTTTCTTCGTCTTCCTCAAAAGTTCGGGCAATTTTGTCAATATTTAAACTTTTCGCCATCGCATCGAAGATTTGCTTATAGGCACCTTCTTGATGGTACAAATCATGATGCTCCCCGTGTTCTACGATTTGTCCGTCTTTCATCACATAGGTGTAATCAGCATCGATAATTTGCGACAAACTATGTGAAATCATGATGACGGTACGCCCTTGTTTAATTTGATCCAGACTATTTTTAATTTGTTCAGCCGCGATCGCATCTAAACTTGCAGTCGGTTCATCTAAGAAAATAATCGGCGGATTTTTTAGGAACATACGTGCCAAGGCAATACGCTGTTGCTGTCCACCTGAAAGCAGTAAGGCATCTGCTTCATAGGCATGTGGTAATTTTAAAATCTGATCATGGATCGAGGCTTTCCGTGCTGCATCAAAGACTTCTTGCTCTGTGGCTGTACTTTTTCCATAGCGAATATTTTCAAAAATTGAACCTGGGAAAATATGATTTTTTTGTAAAACCAAACCAATATTTTCACGTAAATACTGCGTATCAATCTGTTCTAAATCGATGCCATCAAGTTTGATATTGCCCGCTTGAGGATGATAAAACTTATCCAGTAAGCTAATTAATGTCGATTTACCAGCCCCAGATAAACCAACCAAGGCGGTGATTTTGTTCGGTTGGATGGTCATGTTGATACGGTGCAGTGCCTGAAAACCATTGGGATAGCTAAAGTCGACATTGCTTAATTCAAACTGACCTTGAATCGGAGGTTGAGCAGTGCCACTGGTTTCAATTTCATGATCCGCTTCTAAGATGTTAAAGAAGCTTTCCGAATAAATCATCGCAGAGTTAATTTCATCATAGATACGATGCAGCGAGCGAATCGGGGCAGAGACATTATTAAATAACAACACGTGATACATAATCATCCCGATACTCATTTGCCCATCCAAAACAAAATAGGCTGTCAGAATGATGATCAGTACCACACCGACCTGTTCAATAAAGGTTTTGAGTCCGTCAAAGATATAACTGGTTTGCCGTGTCTGCATCTGGTTTTCAGTCAGCGACTTTTGCAGATTTAATTGCTTTTTCGATTCGACGGCTTCTTTGTTAAAAGATTTAATGACCGTTATCGAGTTGATAATACTCAGAATACCCTGATTTTTCTTTTCAAAATTATCGCGTAGGGCACGGCGTTTGCCTGCCAGTTTTTGTGATTGTTTGAAAGTTAGCCAAAAATAAATCGGCACAATAATTGTGGCCACCACGCCAACCCAAACATTGGCATAATACATTAAGCCCAGTGCAATAATCGCACTGGTAAATAGCGGTAAAATATCAATAAAAAAGATTTGAACCAGTCGTGTGAGCGAGCTAACCCCCCGATCAATTCGAGTTTGGAGTTTGCCTGCTTGGTTGTCTTGTTGATCGAAGAATGCCAATCGATAGGTGATAAATTTTTCAATAATGCCTTGGGACAAATCCTGAGAAATTAAAATACGTAATTTTTCACCAAACGATTTTTGTCCAAATTGCACGATGGCATTGATGACTTCTTTTCCCAGTAAAACTACGGTGATGGTGATTAATATATGCCAACCATTGGCTAGACCGAGGCCTTGCTGTAAAAGCTGATTGATGCTGTCTACGGCATATTTGAGTGTCAGGGCATTCACCTGTGCCGTGAGTGAGCCAATTAAGGTCAAGATCAGCGTCACGACCACCAGCCAGCGGTATGGCTGTACGAATGGACGTAATTTTTGGAAAAGCTGCCAAAGGTTCATAAGCAATTATTTTTATTGTGAATATGAGCTTTAGTCTAAGACTGAAAATTCTATGCGACAAGTAATGACAATGTTTTGATTTGTGACGAGAGTTTTTCGGCTAAGATATTTTTTAAATGTGCTCACGACATCAGCATCACGCTGCTGTGCCAAATAGTATTGAGTTGAACCGATGAATTTTGAATTATTTACGCCTGAACCGCATGCAAATCTGTTGCCCTATGATGGTGAAGTTGAAGATTATGGATTGATCTTCAACGCCGAAGAGAGTGAAAAATATTTACGCTATTTCCTCACGCAGTTGGCTTGGCAGCATGATGAAGTCATTTTGCATGGACAGTATTTTCAAACGGAACGAAAAGTGGTTTGGTATGGAGATGCTCATTATGAGTATCACTATTCAGGCATGCAAAAGCAGGCATTGATCTGGAATCCAGCTTTACTGCGCTTAAAGCAACATATTGAGCAACGGGTGGGTCAGACGTTTAATTCCTGTTTGGCCAATTTATACGAAAATGGTACGCAAGCGGTGGGGTGGCATAGTGATGATGAGCCATCTTTGCTTTCACCCACACAGCAGGTGGTGATCGCATCTTTGAGTTTTGGCGCAAGCCGAAAGTTTTGCTTTAAACATAAAAGCACTCAAGAGAAAGTACAGCTTTTACTGCAAAGTGGACAGTTGATTGTGATGCGTGGGAAAACCCAACGGTATTGGAAACATGCCCTAATGAAGTCGATGAAAGTGACCGAGCCGAGGGTGAATTTAACCTTTCGTTATTTCTATGATCAACAGCCATAAAAAAAGCCCATATCTAGATGAGCTTTTTTCTTTCTCTGAGGAAGAGTATAGCGACAATCAACTGAAATCATGGAACACATGGTTGAGATGACTGCTAAAGAACAATAATCATATTATGATAATTTATCCAATATTTATAATTAATAAATTCAATTAATAATATAAATTTATCAGATTAATTAAATATCATCTTTACAACATCGCATCAGTTGTGCGCAATCTGATCAGATTTAAATGGCGTCCGATTCTTCCATCATACTGCTGTATTTTTTCTCAATACGCGCTGTACAGTCTTGCATCATTTCTACGACTTTTTGAAAATTCATAAATTCAAAACGATTTTTAGACGCCAATAGGGTCAAAGCAAGCGGGGGTTCTTTACTGGAAAATTTAATCGGAATCGATAAGCTCGACATATTCGGGTCAACTTCACCATTGGAAAAATAGTAACCCTGCTTTTTAATCTTTTTCATTTGCTGCATAAATTCTTCTTCATTATGCGCAAAACCAACTTGAGATAATTCGTCCGCAAAACGGTGGTAATAATCTAAAATCCGTTGCTTAGGTAACTGCGACAAAATCACTTTAGATGATGAGCCTTTGTACATTGGACGTGGGCTACCTCGACCATATGCTAAGGCAGTATAGTCCTTATACAGTTCATGATGTACATCAATACATGAGTCGATATTCAGATGCGTCAATAAGCAACAAGACTCTGTGCGTTCCACAATTTCTTTCATGAATGGAATGCTAATTTGCACCAATGGATCGGTGGTGCGAGAAATAAAATCAAGCACAGCAATTTTTGAACCCAGTGTGTAATCGCCAGAAGTCCCACTGAGGCGCTGCAATAATTCAGCAGAAACCAGTTCTTTTAAATAGCGATAGCTCGTTGGTTTAGATAAGCCTAATTCTTCACTAATAATGTCGACATTGATGATGGGACGAGCAACTGAAAATAAGTCGAGTACGGTGAGAATTTTACCAAAACTGGAAAGCGCCATAAGAACCTGCTTGGTCACAATAAAAAATGAATCGTTAAGTTACTTTATAACAAATTGCTCGGCCTGATGTTGCGCTTTTCTACATTGAAAATGAAACAAATCTGAAATATCACAGGGTTTCTTGGGTTATTCTGATAAAAGCATAATAAAAAATTGAAATACGCATTTAAAATATAGGTCAATTATCAAAATAAGATATTAATATTGACTTTAATTTGTTTTTTTAGCAAAATTGTTGTGAAAATATCTTATATTGAATAAATATTGCCCATTCTTTCGATGCGCAGGCAATGTTGCACACTACTTTTTGTATTCAAATGGTTTGAAACACGATTTGAATCGCTTCTTTACTTATTGAAATTTCTAGTCATTCCTGTGCCGTGATACAGGTTGTGCTGTCGAATGTTTAAGCATTCGATACGAGGCCGTTTTCACTAAAAAGAAGCAAACCGACGAGATCAATCATGCTGCTGACGAAACAAATACTCGCTTTTCGGCCCAATAAAATGGACTGGATTTTTGCGACCAAAACGTTCATCGCGGGCATGTTGGCATTGTATGTAGCCTTTGTACTGAATTTGGCTTATCCGATTTGGGCGATTGGCACCGTTTTCGTGATCGCGAATCCATATTCAGGGATGACGTCTTCAAAAAGTTTGTATCGTGTATTAGGAACATTCTTAGGGGCGGCCGTGTCGGTGGTGGCATTGCCACATCTTATTCATATGCCTGTACTGTTTACGGTTTTTTTGGCTGTTTGGGTTGGGTTTTGCTTGTATTTGTCACTGCTAGACCGTACGCCTCGTAGTTATGTTTCCATGTTGGCGGGTTATACCACGGTCATTATCTGTTTTAACGTGGTGTATTTTATTGATACCGCTTCGATCTTCGATATGGCCTTGGGGCGTTTTCTGGAAATTACGGTGGGTGTGGTCTGTAGTGCCATCGTGACCACGACGTTATTTCCAATGCATATTGGTCCTGCAGTCGAAACACGGGTGAGCAAAACCTTTGCGGATACCAAAGAAATTTTTGATCAGATTTTATTAGAGCCTGCCGAACTAGAAAATTATTCAAAAAATCTCGGCAATATTGCACGAGATATCGCGGATATACATGTCATGGCGGTGCATTTGTCTTATGAAAAATCCACCTTAAAAGGCATGACACGTCCGTTGCAGGAAATCTTGCATCAGTTGAGTTTGTTGGTCAGTAACTTGGTGGCCATGTCTGAGCGGATGAAACAATTAGACGGTCTGGACACACATTATCGGACGGCACTCAAGCAAGCCCATGAACATATTGCCGCGTTTTTATTAGATCGACATCAGATTGAGGAAAGTAAACTTAATCAATTGCCTGAACAGTTTGAGCAAGATTTTCAACACATTCAGGCACAGGCATTGCCATCACAGCAGGTGATTTTGGGCAGTCTAAAAATGAATATTCGCCATTTTATTCAGAATATTCGTGCGATTCGTCTGCTTTGGCAGCGGGTACAGCAAGGCGACTCCACTTTACCGGCCATACTGACCGCCTTGGGCAATAGTTATTATCCGACTTTGCACCGAGATGCGGGGGTTGCTATTCGTGGCGGGGTGTCTGCATGTTTGATTATTTTAATTTCTACGGGTTTTTGGATCGTTAGTGGTTGGAAAGCTGGATTTATGATGGCTGAAATGGCTGCGATCAGTGCTTGTATTTTAACTGCAATGGATAATCCTGTTCCTGCATTGAAAATGTTTATTCGCGCGAATATGTATGCAGCGGTCGTGGTATTTATCTACGCCTATGGCATTTTCCCGCATGTGACCGCCTTTTGGCAGTTGATCGTGGTATTAGCACCGTTTGTGATGTTCTGTCTGATGCTGTTTTTACATCCACCTTTAATTGGAATTAGCTTGCCATTACTGATGGGGGCGATTATGGGACTGAATATTCAAAACCGCTTTAGCCTCGATCAGGTGTTTTTCTTTGATGCATCGATTGGAACGGTTTTGGGACCCATTATTTCGGTGTTTATTATTCATTTAGTGCGTGCAATGTCACCAGATATGACGGCCCAACGCATACTTTCACAGCATTACAAGGCACTGCGTCAGGCTTTATATCTGCCGTACGGCTTACCGTTTCGGGTGCATTTACGCAGTATGTTGGACCGAATCGGCATCCTAAACAGCAAAATGGTGCAATCAGGAAATTTGAAACAACAGATCGAGTGGGCTTTGGTGGAAGCTAGTGCGGTGATTGATTTGACCCGCTTACAAGAGCTGATGAATAAACTCGATCCGAATGATGCACTGCTCAGCGAACTCGAAGAATTACAACAAGATTTAGATGACTATTTTCGGGCCATGGAACAAGGGCAAAAGAATGTCTTTATGAGCTTGAAACAGCAAATTGTAGAGCGAGTTCAACGATTGAATCAGGCCGTTCAGGGTGTGGAAAACGACGATGTTATGCATCGAATTCTGTATTCACTGAACAATATTCAAAGCAGTTTGTGTCATGTTCTAACACAGCAGACTCCAAATCATTTACAGGTCGAGGCACAACATGGGTGAGCTAAATGTATATGGCGTCTATGTGCCCATTCTATTGATTCAAGCGGTATTGGCCTATCTGTTATTGCGGATCATCATGCGTTTGCTTGACCGATGGATGGCGCAAGATTGGGTGCCGATGCCCAATATTTTTTATTTGGGTGTATTTGTGATGTTGCTTTGGCTGGTGCATGAAATCTTTATTTTCTGCCAGTTCTAAGCCCCTAAAAAAATGAAATGATTGAGGTAATCGTATGACCAATTTGAATGTCCGAAAATATGTTCGGCCTGTATTGTTGATAATCGTGCTATGCGGCGCATTACTTGCGCTGAAACATATTTGGGACTATTACAATTCGGAACCATGGACGCGTGATGGACGGGTACGTGGTGACGTGATTCAAGTGTCATCGGATGTTTCTGGTTTGGTCACAGACGTTTTGGTTCAAGACAACCAACAAGTGAAAAAAGGCCAAGTGCTGTTTCGTATAGATGTGGCACGTCAAGCCTTGGATGTTGAGCAAGCCAAATCTGACTTGGCGAAAGCCAAAGCAGGATTAGCAGGGGCTGAAGCACAGCTTGCTGAAGCCAAAGCAAATCTAGTGAAGTCACAAGCCAATATCAATCTTGCAGATAAAAATGCAAATCGTTATGCAAGTTTGATGGACGGTGCGATTTCAAAACAAGAACAAGATCAAATGTTTGCAGTACGTGATCAATCACATGCAGAACATGAGCAAACTCAGGCCGCGATTGAACAAGCCAAAGCCAGTGTGGTGCAGCAAAAAGCCCTAATTGAAGCAGCGAATAGCAGTTTGCATTTGGCTGAGTTGAATTTAAAACGTTCGGAAGTGGTTGCCCCAACAGATGGAACTTTGTCTAACTTTGAACTCAAAGCGGGGAATTATGTCAAAGTAGGCCAAGCCGTAGCGGCCTTAATTGACCGTCAACAATTGTATGTTGTGGGATATTTTGAAGAAACCAAACTGGATAAAATCTATGTTGACGCACCTGCAACAATCCAACTGATGGGAAGTTCTGAAGTTTATAAAGGCCATGTACAAGGCGTTGCAACAGGGATTGAAGACCGTGAACGTACATCGACTGATGGTTTGCTCGCTAATGTTAATCCAACCTTTAGTTGGGTCCGTTTGGCACAGCGTGTACCAGTGAAAATTGTACTGGATGAAGTGCCGCATGATCAGTTGGCTTTTGTCGCGGGTCGAACCACCACGATTCATATTGTGGATAAAAACTAAGTTATCCCCAATCATTTCATTTGCGCAGCATTGAGTGATCAATCTTGCGCATAAAAAAGCATCCTCTTTTGGATGCTTTTTTATTTGCCTGTTTGTTGAAAGCGCTTAAGGTTTTAGCCCGACTGGATTTCGATACCAACTTTCAATAAACAATGCTGCAGCAAGGCTGTCGGCAGAAAGATGCTTCGCACGGCCTTGGGCTTGATAATGATCTAATTCATCACGCGCTTCACGTGTCGTTAAGCGTTCATCGACCATCAAGGTTTCAATATTAGTTTGGTGGCGAAGGCGTCGTGCAAATTTACGCGCACGTGTGGAGAGTTCAGATTCGCTATCATCCATATTGAGCGGTAGACCCACGATGAACAAATCCGGCTGATACTGTTTCACAATCTTGAGTAGATTATCCCAATTGGGAATGCCATCTTTCATGGGAAAGAGTGGCAGGGGATTTGCACTTTCAATCAAGGCTTGTCCCACAGCTATTCCTGTTTTTTGTGTGCCAAAGTCAAAGGCCATAATCATTTGATATTGTGGTAAATCAGGCATGTCCAATCTCAGATGATAACCACGTGCGGTCTACGCCCATTTTTTTATAGGCAGCGTCCCAGCGGTCGTCATAAGGTAAGTTAAATATTAAATCCATGTCTGAGTCACAAATGAGCCAATCACCCCGAGCAATTTCTTCTTCCAATTGGCTTTTACCCCAACTGGCATAGCCTAGAGCCACCTGATAGCGACCCACACCTTCATTGTGTGCAATCGCATCTAAAATATCTTTAGACGTGGTAATACAGACATTTTCACCTACAGCAATAGACGAATGCCATGTCGGTTGACCGGTATGAAGAACAAAACCTGCCTCTGGGCGCAAAGGACCACCTTGCAACACTTCATGAGGATGCACATTATCTGCCTCAATTTCCAAATCATTCAATAGTTCTTTGATCTGCAAGCCCGAAGGACGATTAATAATGATGCCTTGAGCGCCATCTTCATCATGTCGCGCTAAATAAATCACCGTATTGGCAAAGAATTCATCGTTCATTTCGGGTGGAGCAATCAGGCAGCGGTGTGTGAGGTATTGTTTAGTCACCTAATGGCTTCTCCTTATTGGGGTAAGTTTCATTCTTGGGGGAATTACATTCGAATAACGTTGTATTTATCAACATACTAGACTCACAAGTTTTCAACAATGAGTTTTTCCGCAAATTCAATATTTGTCATGCTCGACCAGTGAGGGACATGCTAAAAATCTTCATCGTGCAGGCGGGTCTGCAATGTGGTGAATTGTGAAGCGATGATTGGTGATTTGAACAACAGCAGTACAAAAGTGAGGAGAAGATATACGTGATGGATGACTGAGATTGCTTAAAATAGCAGGATAAACTGAGGGTGAAACAATGACACATTTTTCAAAAATAATAGGGGTGGCACTCTGTGCAAGCCTGCCTATTTCGGGCTTTGCAGGAAGTGCTGACTTACAAAAACATGAATTTCAGGTGATTAAAAAATATAAAAACTTAAATTTTTATGAGGTCAATGAAGCGATAGAACGTGAAATTGTGGAAGTCATTGCGGCAGATCCGAGCAGTTTTCACTACGGATTTACGCAACTCGAAAAGCAAGGTTTTGTTCATGTGCAATATTCACCAGATAAAAAACTTAAATTTTATAGTTTTGATGTGTCTGGCGGAGGCACCATGGGGGAGTGGAGCAGCTATGTGCAATATGCAACGGGAAAAACGCAACATTTAGATCAATTTGACTCAGGCTATATCAATCAAATTTTGCCGGTCAACATCCAAAATAAAACCGTATATTTGGTGAAGAGTTATTATAAAGGTGATAATTGCAGTGGACTACATCATCTAAGAGCTGTTGAAGTTGGACCAAAACAGTTACTTAAATCTTATGTATTTCAAACTAAGCAAAAGAAACTAGATCAAATCTCGGTAGATTATGACTGCCATTATGAAACCGATCGTCGTAGCGGTAATGAATATCTCAAAATCAGTCCGAAACACGTGGATGTTATGTTACTCAATCAACAACATCAGCCGCAGTATAAATATTTACGCTATAGCTTGGGCTCAAAAGGCTTTGTGTATCAGGGGATTTTCAAATAGTGTATTTAAGAAAAAAGCCTGTGTACTTTGAATACACAGGCTTTTTTGAAAGCATCAAAAATTAACTATGTTGAAATTTTAATTGTCGCAACTGTTTTGCGTGTTGTAAGGTCGTTTGACTAATCTCCACACCACCAGTCATTCGAGCCAGCTCTTGGATCCGATCATCTTCTTCTAATTCGATAATGGTACTGCTTGCAGGATCCGTTTGACGTTTTTTCACCAAGAGATGTTGGTCAGATTGGGCAGCGACTTGGGCTTGGTGAGTAATACATAAAATTTGAACATGCTGTGCCAAATCAGCCAACAAACGCCCGACAATTTCTGCCGTTCCGCCACTGATCCCGACATCAATTTCATCAAAGACCAAGACTTCGGATTCGGTTTTTTCAGCATTCATCACTTGCATGACTAAGGCGATACGTGACAATTCACCCCCCGATGCCACGCGTGCTAGAGGCTGAGCAGGAATCCCTTTATTTGCGGTGAACAGCAGTTGAATAAAGCTCAAACCTTCACTTGAAGCTTGTTCAAGCGGTTCAAATTTAAATTCAAAATGAGCCTCTGGGAGCGCGAGCTGCTTCACTTGTTCAGTCAACTGCTTCGCCAATGGGGTAGACGCTTCACGACGAATATCATCCAAATGCTGTGCTTTAGTTAAAAAGTCTTGATGAGACACTTCCACTTGTTCAGCTAAGGTTTCAGGATCTTCCAGCTGATGCAGTTGCTCTAACTCAAGTTGCCACGCTTCGTATTCTTGTTTTAAATCTTCAGGCTGAGTACGATATTTACGCGCTAAGCGATGAAAAACTTCCAGTTTGGTATTTAATTCGTCCATAAGTTCAGGATCAAAACTTTGACGATCAATAAACTGACGTAAATTTGCGGTGGCATCTTCAATTTCACTTTGAGCGTTCAGTAGCGACGTATAAATTTCAGAAAGTTGTTCACTACGTCCTGCATGCGATTCAATTCGACGAATGATCGCGCCCATTTCTTGATTGATATTTTGCTCGGCATCATCGAGGGCATTTAGACCATAGCTACAGTCTTGCATGATATGTTCATGATGACTGAGACGGTCAAATTCTTGCTCGATTTCCTTGTAGTCCGTTTGCACAAGGTCTTCAAGTTCTTCCAATTGAAGTTCAAGCGTTTCTATCCGTTGCTTACGTGTGGCTTGGGCGTCGAGTGCTGCTTGGTGCTGACGAATGTCCTTTTGCCATTTGCTATAAGCATCACGCACGGCTTGAGCAGGCTGATAGAAATTATAATAACGATCCAGCCAATGCTTTGGGTAGGGTGGTTCTAAAAGTTGTTGTTGGCTGTGTTGGCTATAGAGTTGTACCAATAAACGGCCAATTTCTTTTAACTCAGATAAGCTGCTCGGACGTCCATTAATCCATGCTTTGCTGCGACCTGTTGCAAAAATCACGCGACGTAAATGAATTTCTCCAGACTCATCATCTAGTTCGTGTTCTTTGAGCCACAGTGCTTCAGGACTGTGCTCTTGGTAGCTAAAGGTCGCTGTCACATCGGCTTTGTCTGATCCATAGCGCACATAGTTGGTGTCTGTTCGTTCACCTAAACATGCTGATAGTGCGTCTAGCAGCAAAGATTTACCAGCACCTGTTTCACCCGTCAGGACGTTAAAGCCTTGTTCAATGTCGATGGCTAAATGGTCGGCTAATGCAAAATTGATCAGAGTTAAATGTGTCAGCATAAACGCATCCGAGCTGCGAAAAGTTCTAGTTAAAGATAATTAAGTTTTGTTTTGGTCACAAGATAAGTTTTATTTTAAGATGACGAAAAACCTCATAATTCTATCCTAAATTTCAGTTTAATAAGAAATTAGTTTCGTATCTGCCGTAAGTACGCAGTGTAGTGATGCAAAGAGTAAATGATCTTGCATAACGTGAGCTTAAACCATCCAACATTTTGCTAAGTTTTCACAAAACACGTTTGTGTATGTATTCTTGTATTTAATCTAACGTGTTATTGCCATAAAACGTCATGATTTGGTCTCTTAAATCCGTCCATATAATTCATTATTCATGTATATATCTGTGAAATGATTTTGCAGCGTTTCAATAGACCCTAACTAGGACTTTAGTGGATGAAATAAAAAAAGTATTTTGTACAAAAGTACAGTTTGTTTTAGATTCTCAATGTCAAGGTAGTGAGATGGTATTGGGACATATCCACTTCTCAGATTTTTGTAATTATCTATCTCAAAGTTTTCAACACTGATTGATTAGTTTTTGCAGCACAATTAAACTACTTCAATCAAAATATTATAAATATGCTTTATCTGGAGAAAACGCATGTCAGCACAGTTTGATCATGTATCAGTCATCAAAAAATCAAATGTTTATTTTGGCGGTCTATGTATCAGCCACACTGTGCAATTTGAAGATGGAACCAAGAAAACACTGGGTGTGTTGCTTCCAACTGAACAAGCGCTGACTTTTGAAACCCATGTACCTGAACGTATGGAAATTATTTCAGGTGAATGCCGTGTTCAAATTGCTGATAGCGAAGAAAGCGAACTATTCCGTGCGGGTCAATCATTCTACGTGCCAGGTAATAGCCGTTTTAAAATTGAAACAGATGAAGTCTTGGATTATGTGTGCCACTTAGAAGGCTAATAATTCAATCCATTTAGGCACAGTTTTTTAACTTCAAATCGGTTAAACTATGTGTCATAGCATAAATCCTGTAAAGCTTGCTTTGCAGGATTTTTCTTTTTGATAACCTAAGCTGTGCGCTGGGTGATCATACCCTGTTTAAAAGTTTATCGAAGTTTGCAAATTAGAGGTCGTTCATGGCGAAACCGGAATATTATTATGGCGTTCATTCAGTGGAGTCATTACTGGAACTTGAGCCAGAACGCGTATTAACTTTATTTGCGTTAAAAGGACGTGATGATCAGCGTTTAAAACGTATTTTTGAGTTGGCAGAACCGTTTGGTGTCAGCATTCAAAAAGCTAGCCGTGATAGTTTGGAAAAACTTGCGGGACAACCGTTCCATCAAGGTGTGGTCGCGGCTGTACGCCCCCATCCAATCTTAAACGAAAAAGATTTAGAGGCTTTATTACAAGCCAATCCCAATGCGTTGCTATTGGCTTTAGATCATATTACAGACCCACATAACCTTGGTGCATGTATCCGTACAGCGGCAGCTATGGGCGTTGAAGCCGTGATTGCACCGCGTGATCGTTCAGCGACACTTACCCCAACAGCCCGTAAAGTTGCTGCTGGTGGTGCTGAAAAAGTGAAGTTTATTCAGGTAACCAACTTGGCACGTACATTGGCTCAAATCAAAGAAGACTTTAATGTACGTGTGGTCGGTACTATGCTAGATGAAAAAGCTTTGCCGATTCAAAAATTTGACTTCACTGGTACGGGTGTATGTGTGGTGATGGGCGCTGAAGATATAGGTTTGCGTCCTATTACGCAGGCGCAATGTGATCAAACTGTTTACATTCCAATGGCGGGTAATTTGCAAAGCTTAAATGTCAGTGTCGCGACCGGTATGGCATTGTATGAAGCATGCCGCCAACGTAATAATGAATTGAAATAGCAGTGATGATGTCTCCCCAAAAGCAAGGTTATTTATATGTATTCATTACCATGTGTATTTGGGGTGGATTCACCTTAACGGCGCGTTTAAGCGCCAATTGGGGAATCAGTGCTTGGGATATCACGGCACTTCGGTTTGCTTTGGCATTTTGCATCTTAATGCCAATTTTGATTTATAAAAAAGATACGGCTTTTTTATGGAAGAAAGAGCCTTTTATCCTTGCCATGCTCGGCGGGGTGACCTATTGCTTAACGGCATATAGCGCATTTCATTATGCTCCTGCGGCTCATGCTGCAATCTTCCTCAATGGTTGTATTCCCTTATGTACGGCCATAGCCGCGTTTCTGATCTTCAAACAGCCGATCGATAAGCATACGTGGATCAGTGTGGTGATTATGGTCTCTGCCATTAGCTTAATGAGCTATTTAATGTACGTCGAGACTGGTGTGGCATTTGGTTTAGGTGATTTGCTATTTTTTATCAGTGCCATTTGGTGGGGGATATTTACGGTATTGCTTAAGCAATGGAGACTCTCTGCTTGGCATGCCATGGCGGGGGTTGCGGTTTGGTCTGCCGTGGTATTCGTGCCTATTTATCTACTATTTTTCCCTAAACATTGGTCTGACCCAGAGCCATTGCAACTCATTGGACAAGTTATCTTTCACGGTATTTTTGTGGTGATTATTGCGACTTTAACGTATGTAGAGGCGATCAAGCGTCTGGGTGCATTTAAAGCCGGAAGTATCGTAACTTTGGCACCTTTTATTGCTGCAATTTTAGCGGTACCGCTGCTGAATGAACCCTTAAGTTTTGCAATTGTGTGTGGATTGGTCGGGATGGGGATTGGAGCGATTCAACCGTGGAAATGGTTGGGACGAAAGGACAGTCTAGAGCAGCAACTCGAACAACAAAAACAGCAGTCTGAGTAAGACTGCTTTTTTATTTAGCTTTTTTCAGCGTGCGCTAAGTACTTGAGATGCAACGGCCGAAGCTGTGCATAAAGATGATCTAAATGACCATCATTCAGCACGATATCATCTGCAATTTTTTGCTTTTCCTGACGCGACATTTGTACGTGAATGATTTTTTGGATTTGCTCGATAGTTTGACCATCGCGCTGTGATGCACGCTGAATTTGCAATTGTTCTGTGGCATCAATAAGTAAGGTGTGATTGGTTAATTCATGTTGATTGGTTTCAAATAACAGCGGCGAAACCAAGATGACATAGGGGCTGGTGGCTTCATTTAACTGTTGGATAATGGACTGACGTATTGCAGGATGGGTAATGGCTTCAAGTGCTTGACGTGCTGTAGGATCTTTAAAGATATGTTCACGTAAAGCGCGTCGATTTAACTCACCATTCGCAAGTAAAATCCAATCACCAAATTGTTGTTGAATCTGAATCAGTGCGGGTTGCCCCGGTTCGACAACCTCGCGAGCAACGATATCAGCATCGACGACTTGAATGCCTTGGAGTTCAAACCAATTGCTTGCAGCAGATTTTCCGCTACCGATACCACCTGTTAAACCCAAGACAAATGTCATACAACGACCTTACTGACCCAAATAAATTTTCATAATTTGATCACCCCATAAAAAGGCGATCCATCCAGCGATGGCAATATAGGGACCAAATGCAAAAGGTTGGTTTTCTTTACGAACTTTGAGCAAAATAATGCCAATGATTGCACCTACCAGTGAAGAGAGTAATACAATCAGTGGGAGCAGGAAAGGGCCCATCCATGCACCCAACGCAGCTAAAAGTTTAAAGTCACCATAGCCCATGCCTTCTTTGCCAGTGATGATTTTAAATAAATAGTAAACAATCCATAGGCATAAGAACCCGATGATATACCCCCAAATGGCTGAGGTTGCAGAGGTATAAATGGCATAGCTATTCACGCCAAGCCCGAGTGCAGCCAAAGGAAGGGTATAGCGGTCAGGTAAAAGTTGGGTGTCAAAATCAATAAATGTTAAGGCAATCAATACATAAGTCAGCACCAAACCAAACAGCATCTGGATGGTTGGACCAAAAACTGCAACAACAATCAGCGCACAGATCATGGTGAGTAATTCGATCAGTGGATAACGGCTACTGATCGGGTTTTTGCAACTTCCACATTTTCCGCGTAACACGATCCAACTGATGACTGGAATGTTTTGATACCAACGAATTGGCGTTTTACATTTTGGACAGGTTGAAGCAGGGGTACTTAGGGTAATCTTTGTTTCATCAATAATCGGTTGGTCTGGATGTAAAAACAGTTGGCAATCCGTGCGCCATTCTTGTTCCATCATCTTCGGCGTGCGGTAAATCGCCACATTCAAAAAACTGCCGATGCAAAGACTAAAAATCCCAACTGCGATATACATCGCAGTTGGGTTGTTGATTAAGTAGCTAAAAAAATCAGTAAACAAAATATTTCCCTTTCTTGGTTTTAACCAACCACTGAACCCATTTGGAAGATTGGGAGGTACATTGCGACAACAAGCCCCCCTACTAAAATCCCGAGAATAGCCATAATTAAGGGTTCCATCATCGAGGTTAAGCCATCAACGGCATTATCTACTTCATTCTCATAATGTGTCGCCACTTTATCTAGCATGGCATCTAAAGCGCCAGACTCTTCACCAATAGCGACCATTTGGACTGCCATAGGTGGAAATTTATCGGTAACACGCATGGCGAATTGCAATTGCTGACCAGTCGCGACATCTTCACGAATTTTCATGACCGCTGTTTCATAGACCACGTTGTTGGTTGCACCTGCAGTTGATTCTAGTGCATCGATTAAAGGTACACCTGCGGCAAAGGTGGTTGCCAAGGTGCGGCTATAGCGGGCAATAATCGCTTTATAAACCAAATCACCAAAAATTGGTGCTTTTAGTGCAGCTTTGTCTAAGAAGTCTCGGAAAGCTTTGCTACGTTTTTTTGCTTCTAGAAACCCACCAATTAATATTGCAATAACCACAAGCATGATAAACCAATAATCTTTAGTCCAATTTGACATATTGACAACCATCTTAGTAAAAGCTGGCAGTTCTGCACCAAATGAACTGAAAAGGCCTTCAAATACGGGTACAACTTTCACCATCAAAATAATGGTCACAATTATCGCGACCACAATAACTGTGGCTGGGTACTTCATGGCCTTTTTGATTTTTTGCTTAAGCAATTCACTTTTTTCTTTATAAATGGCAACACGATCCAGCATGGTTTCAAGTGCACCCGATTGTTCGCCTGATTCAACCAAAGAGCAAAATAGGTTGTCGAAATACTGCGGATATTTACGGAGTGCACCTGCAAAGGTATTGCCGCCTTCAACTTCACCTTTAATCCCCAAAACCACTTCACGCATGGCTGGGTTTTCTAAGCCTTCTGCCACGATCTCAAAGCCCTGAACGAGCGGTACCCCGGCTTTCATCATGGTTGCAAGTTGGCGCGTGAATACCGTGATATCCAAAGTGGATACTTTCTTTTTCATCAAGCCTTCGAGAATGTTTTTACGTTTTTCTCGAATGGTTCGGATGGTAATGCCTTGCTTACGTAAAGTGACTTTGGCTAAAGCCATATTACGCGAAGGCATTTCCCCTTTGATTTTCGCCCCTTTGCGATCCACGCCTTCATAACTGAAGGTTGGCATCATCTGCGCTTTTTTTACAGCCATGAATTTATCCTTATTTTTAAATACTAATTCACTTACTCACTGGTCACACGATTGACTTCTTGAAGTGAAGTCACCCCCTGCATGACCTTAATTAAGCCTGAACGGCGTAAATTGTTAAAACCTGCTTGATTGGAAGCTTCGGCAATTTGTAAGGCATTGCCGTCTTCCATAATAATTCTTGAAATTTCAGGTGTCACTTTCATGACTTCGTAAATACCCACACGACCTTTATAGCCTTCACGGCATTCGGCACAACCCACAGGCTGGTATATTTGGAATTCTGGTGTATTTAAATCATCTTCGGTAAAACCAAGCTCCAATAGACTTTGTTTTGGTACGTCTACTGTTTCTTTACATTGTGAACATAGGCGACGTGCAAGTCGCTGCGCAATGACAAGGTTCACGGATGTCGCGATGTTAAATGAAGGCACGCCCATATTGCGTAAGCGTGTCAGTGTTTCAGGTGCACTATTGGTATGCAGTGTAGACATCACCATGTGACCTGTTTGAGCCGCTTTAATGGCAATTTCAGCCGTTTCTAAATCTCGAATCTCACCGACCATCACAATATCAGGGTCTTGACGTAAGAATGATTTTAAGGCTGCAGAGAAGGTGAGGCCGACTTTATTATTTACGTTGACCTGATTGATCCCTTCTAAGTTAATTTCCACAGGGTCTTCGGCCGTTGAAATATTGGTATCTTCACGGTTGAGAATATTTAAACCTGTATATAAAGATACGGTTTTACCGGAACCCGTTGGGCCGGTAATGAGCAGCATGCCTTGTGGTTTTTCTAAAGCCTGCATGAACAGTTCTTTTTGATCCGGTTCATAACCCAACGCATCAATCCCTAGCATCGCACTAGATGGATCAAGGATACGCAGTACAAGTTTTTCACCAAACAAGGTCGGTAAAGAGTTCACACGGAAGTCGATAGCTTTGTTCTTTGACAGCTTTAACTTGATACGACCGTCTTGAGGTATACGTTTTTCCGAGATGTCCATTTGTGACATGACTTTTAAACGCGAAGCAAGTCGAGTCGCGAGCTGCAATGGCGGATTAGTAATTGTTCTTAACACGCCATCGACACGGTAGCGGACACGGTAAGACTTTTCATAGGGTTCGAAATGTAAGTCGGATGCACCCATGCGAATGGCGTCGACTAGCAGCTTATTGATGTACTTAACAATCGGTGCTTCATCACCCGTTGCCTCATCTTCATCTTCTTGAGATGGATCAGGTGTTTCACTATCTAAATCAAGATCAAAGTCATCATCAAAGTCAAAAGTACTTTCTTCAGCAAAGTTCTGTTCAATTAACTTTTCAAGTTTGTCATGTTCAACAATAATTGTTTCAGTATTCAGCTTACTACCAAATCGAATGGCATCCACTGCTTCAATATTGGTGGGATTACTGATCGCAACGAATAATAAATTGCCACGTTTAAAAATAGGCAAAATACGATGCTTGGTAATGAGTTTATCTTCAAATTCATCACGTATAATTAAAGACGTATCATAAGTTGAAATATCAAAAACCGGTTCACCGAACTCTATCGAGATGGTTTCTGCGATCAGGCGTGCTGAAAGGTGATATTCCTGAATCAAATGCGGCACGATATCTTGATGAGCCTTTTTTGAATTTTGCAGCGCTGCTTGCATTTTTTCGGCAGACAGATGCCCTTCGTCAACTAAGCGACGAATAAACCCCGTAAATCTTGAAGAACCTTGAACTGCTGTCATGCTTTTACTTGCCTATGCTTCAGTCTGTTTATAATTGGTATAGCAAAATTATACTTTTGTTGCACAAAAATACCATATCTTAAAGTGTTGTCACTAGCTAAGAATTGGTAAAAAGCATGAACCAGTCCTTAAAACTGCTTAAATTTTTTACAGAAAAGTGAAGATCTTGGAATGACTGGTGTGCTTCGAAGATGCAAATGTGTTGAAATTTATCTTCAAAATTATGAATTACGTGTAGAATGTGCCCGATTTCATCTTTGTCATGTGGGATAAATATGTCGGGTTCGACGATTACGCCTTGGGTAGTGGGTAACTGGAAAATGAACCCATTGCAAGCCGATGCTGGCGCACTTCTTAAGAATTTTAAGCAATTATTAGATGAACAAAATATTGCTGAAGCGGCATGCCATATTGGGGTTGCACCAACAGCTATTGCTTTGACCACGGTGCAAAATGAATTATCACAAGCAAGCCGTAACATCATAACCGTTGCACAAGACGTTTCTCGCGTCGCAGGTACAGGCGCATATACGGGTGAGCTCAGTGCAGAGCTATTAAAAGATTATGGTGTTGAGTTTGTACTGATTGGTCATTCGGAACGCCGTGAAATATTCGCTGATCAACCGCATATCATTAATGAAAAAGTAAAAAATGCATTAAACGCAGGTTTGACTGTGATTTATTGTGTGGGTGAAAGCTTAGAACAACGTGAAAGCGGCCAAGCAGAACAGATTGTGTTACAACAAATATGTGATATTGCTGCTGTTGTACAAGCAGAGCAGTGGAAACAAATTGTGGTAGCTTATGAGCCAATTTGGGCCATTGGCACAGGTAAAACAGCGTCACCTGAAGATGCGCAAGCGATGCACGCTAAAATTCGTGAAGGTTTAAGCCAAATCACCCCAATGGGACTTCATACTGCGATTCTTTATGGTGGTAGTGTAAAACCTGAAAATGCAGTAGAGTTGGCAGCCTGTCCAGATATCAATGGTGCGCTGGTCGGTGGTGCATCATTAAATGCAGAGTCGTTTTATAAAATTGCTCAAGTATTTGCAAATACAAAATAATTAGGAGTTCAGCATGCATACGTTTGTGCTGGTGGTACATATTATCTTAGCGATTTTAATGATCGTGCTGATTTTAGTTCAGCATGGCAAAGGCGCAGATGCGGGTGCATCTTTTGGTGGCGGCGGTGCTGCAACTGTATTTGGTGCATCGGGTTCGGGTAACTTTATGACCCGTTTGACTGCGATTTTAACGGCTTTGTTCTTCGTTACGAGCTTGACACTTGCTGTGTTTGCAAAGAAACAAACGACAGATGCTTATAGTCTGAATGCGATTTCTTCAGTACCGACTGCGCCTGCAAAATCGGCTGAAACTTCGCCAACTGCACCAAAAAGCGCTGAATAATTTATTTAGCACTTTCTTTTTTGACGTGTTGCGACTAGAATGCGTCACAGCTGCGGTGGTGGTGGAATTGGTAGACACGCTACCTTGAGGTGGTAGTGCTTTCGGGCGTGGGGGTTCAAGTCCCCCCTTCCGCACCAACTTATAATCCAGAACATAAGTTGGTGTATGCAGCAAAACTCTGTTGATGCGGGATGGAGCAGTCTGGTAGCTCGTCGGGCTCATAACCCGAAGGTCGTTGGTTCAAATCCAGCTCCCGCTACCAATCAATTCTATTTTTAAGATGCAAGCTTTTAAATGGACAGCTTTTAAAGCTGAGAAAACTATTTGCATATTGATGCGGGGTGGAGCAGTCTGGTAGCTCGTCGGGCTCATAACCCGAAGGTCGTTGGTTCAAATCCAGCCCCCGCTACCAATCTTATATAGCACACAATCTATATAAGCAGCTTATCTGAAAGTCATTGTGATGTTGATGCGGGATGGAGCAGTCTGGTAGCTCGTCGGGCTCATAACCCGAAGGTCGTTGGTTCAAATCCAGCTCCCGCTACCAATCCTCTGAGATGCAACTCAGTAGGGCAATTCTTCAGGTTGTTTTAGATTGAAAATGACCAAGAAATTGTATATAATTTTTGCATGTTGATGCGGGATGGAGCAGTCTGGTAGCTCGTCGGGCTCATAACCCGAAGGTCGTTGGTTCAAATCCAGCTCCCGCTACCAAGTTTCTAAAAGAGGCTCACAACTAGGTGGGCCTTTTTGCACAGTGGACTATGGTTTTCTGTGTAATAATGGGGCGATTTACGCCCTTTTTTATTGGCTATCGTGTAGTGTCGACAGTATTTTGGTCAAACCGTCATGTTTCACTACTACTATAGTTTCGCATTGGTCTGTAGTGGTCATTTCGACCATCGAATCGCACAAATTTGACGAGAGTAAATGAAGCTATCAAATAAAACTCAAGCACTTCAGGACTTAATTGCCCCAGCGGTGCAAGCATGTGATGTAGAACTTTGGGGGATTGATTTCCAACCTCAAGGAAAACGTTCACTGTTACGTATTTATATCGACCGTGAAGTTGATGAAAATGCAGAACCTGTCATCAATGAAGATGGCGAAGTTGAGCAAGGCCGTGGTATCGGCGTGCAGGACTGTGTTCGTGTCACTCAGCAAGTGGGTGCGATGTTGGATGTACATGATCCAATTTCAGGCGAATATGCATTAGAAGTGTCATCTCCAGGTTGGGATCGTCAGTTCTTTAAATTGGAACAAATGACGGCATACATTGGTCAGCAAGTCGCTTTGCGTTTGATCAGTGCTGTAGATAATCGTCGTAAATTCCAAGCCAAACTTGTAAACGTAGACCTTGAGAACGAAATGATTCAGGTTGAAGTTGAAAAGCAACAAGTGTTGGATATTGACAGCCACAATATTGATAAAGCAAATCTGGTTTTCCAAGATTAATTTAATAAATAAGAATCTGAACGAATAGGTGACTTATGGCTCGTGAAATTCTTACCGTAGTAGAAACGGTTAGTAACGAAAAAGGTGTAAGTCGTGATGCAATTTTTGAAGCGCTTGAACAAGCTTTAGTTGCAGCGACTAAGAAGAAATTCTACGAGGGAACTCACTCGGAAGAAGCTCGTCTACGTGTAGAAATCGACCGTCGTACTGGTGATTACCGTACTTTCCGTCAATGGGAAGTGGTTGCCGACGAAGATCACGAAATGCCAGCATGCCAAGATGCGATCTCTGATGTAGATCCTGCAAAATGGGCAATTGGTGATATTCGTGAACTTGAAGTTGAATCGATTGATTTCGGTCGTATTGCGGCACAAATTGCGAAACAAGTGATTGTTCAAAAAATTCGTGAAGCAGAGCGAGCGCTAATTGCAGATGCTTACGAATCTAAAGTTGGTGAACTCATCTACGGTGAAGTGAAAAAACAAACCAAAGATGGCTTTATCATTGATTTAGGTGACAATGCAGAAGCATATCTTGCGCGTGAAGAAATGATCGCTAAAGAAATTCTACGTCCTAAACAACGTGTAAACGCGATTTTGTTTAACGTAAATCGTGAAGGCCGTGGTGCTCAGTTATTACTTTCTCGTTCTAAACCAGAAATGCTCATTGCATTGATGAAGAAAGAAATTCCTGAAATTGCTGAAGAAATCATTGAGATTAAGGCTGCTGCACGTCAACCTGGCGTTCGTGCTAAAATCGCTGTGAAAACAAACGATCACCGTATTGATCCTGTAGGTGCATGTATTGGTATGCGTGGTACACGTATCCAAGCAGTTCAATCAGAGTTAAATGGTGAGCGTATTGATGTAGTCGTTTGGTCTGATGACGCGGCACAGTACATTGCAAGTGCTCTAGAGCCTGCTGATGTATCAGGTATCGTGATTGATGAAGAAGAACGTACTGCAGATATTATTTTTGCAACGAGTGATCAGTTAGCACGTGCAATTGGCTCTCAAGGTCAAAACGTACGCTTAGCATCTGAATTGACGGGTTACAAGCTCAATATGATGCTTGAAGAAGAATATCACGCACGCCAACAAAACGAAGCGCAACAATATTTAGATATGTTTGTTACACGTCTAGATATTGATGAAGACTTAGCGATGGCGTTAGTTGAAATGGGTTTCACATCATTAGAAGAAATCGCGTATGTTCCTGCGGAAACATTCGATGAGATCGAACTTGATGCTGAAACTGTTGAAATGCTACAAGGTCGTGCAAAAGAAATCGCATTGGCTGATGCATTGAAGCAACAAGAAAACATCCAAGAGCCAAGCGAAGAGCTTGCTGCAATGGAAGGCGTGACTAAAGAAATCGCATATGCGCTTGCCGCTCGCGGTGTGGTAACTGTAGATGATCTTGCGGATCAAGCCACTGACGATATCTCTGATATCGAAGGTTTAGGTGCTGAAAAAGCAGGTCAACTTATTATGAAAGCGCGCGAATCATGGTTTAACTAGGAGGTAATATATGACGGACAAGTCGATTAAGGAGTTAGCTCTCAGCGTGGGTCGTCCAGTTGAGAAGCTGCTGGAACAGGTTCGTGATGCGGGTTTACCACAAACTAAACCTGACGATATTATCTCCACTGAACAACAAAATGCCCTCGTTAACCATTTGAAAAAAGTTCATGGTCAGGATGCGGGCAATGCAGGACAAATCACGTTGAAACGTAAAACTACCAGTACTGCTAAAGTGGCGAGTACATCGGGCAAGGCAAAAACGATTAATGTAGAAGTTCGTAAGAAACATACATTTGTTAAACCGGATCCTGAGCAAATTAAAGCTGAAGCATTAGCGAAAGCACAAGCTGACCAACAAGCACGTAAACAGGAACCTAAGGTTGAAGCGAAAGCTGAAGAACCGAAGCAACAACCAGTATCTAAAGCGAAACAAGCTTTAGAAGCAATGCGCGCTGCTGCGAAGCAAGAACATGCGAAGCAAGAAACACCGAAAGCTGCGGTTGTTGTAAAACGTAAGTCAAACAACAAGCCAATTACAAAACCTGTTGAAACTCTAGAACAGAAAAAAGCACGTGAAGCTCAAGCAGCACAATTGAAAGCTGTAGAAGAAGCGGCGCGTCGTAAAGCCGCTGAAGAAGCGCAACAACGTACGCTTGAGCAAATGCGTCAAATGGCGTCTAAGTATTCTAACGAAGACACTACTGCGACCATTCGTGTTGTAGATGATTCTCCGCTTGCCGCCGGCCTTGTAGGTCAGGCATATGAAGATTCATTTGCGAAAGAAGACCGTGAAATTAAACGTGGTACCAATACCAACAATTCACGTTCACCTAAAAAAGGTGGTCGTCGTGGCGAAGAGCAATCTTTCCGTGATAACTCACATAAACGTGGTTTAAAAACAAGTCAAGCGAACAAGCATGGCTTTGAAAAACCAGTTAAAAAACAAGTTTATGATGTTGAAATTGGTGAAACAATTGTTGTTGCTGACTTGGCTGCGAAAATGGCGGTTAAAGTTCGCGAAGTTATCAAATCACTTATGAAAATGGGCGAATTGGTTACTCAAAACCAAGCGATTGATCAAGAAATTGCAGCACTTGTTGTTGAAGAAATGGGTCATAACCCAGTATTGGTTTCTGATACTCAAGCGGAAGATAACTTACTTGAAGCTGCTGAAGAAGCGCGTGGTGTCCAAACCACTCGTCCGCCAGTTGTGACAATTATGGGTCACGTTGACCATGGTAAAACATCACTTCTTGACCGTATTCGTCGCTCTAAAGTGGCTGCAGGTGAAGCAGGTGGTATCACACAGCATATTGGTGCTTACCATGTGAAAACTGAAAAAGGTATTATTACTTTCTTAGATACGCCGGGACACGCAGCATTTACTGCAATGCGTTCACGTGGTGCGAAATCTACAGATATCGTAGTGTTGGTTGTTGCAGCAGATGATGGTGTTATGCCACAAACTGCGGAAGCGATTGACCATGCACGTGCAGCAGGTACGCCAATTATTGTTGCTATCAACAAAATGGATAAAGAGTCTGCTGATCCAGATCGCGTATTGAATGAGTTGACGACGAAAGAAATCGTACCTGAGCAATGGGGCGGTGACGTTCCAGTGGCAATGGTTTCTGCGCATTCAGGTGCAGGTATCGACGAACTTCTTGACTTGATCTCAATTCAAGCCGAACTTCTTGAGCTTAAAGCATCTGAAGAGGGTGCGGCACAAGGTGTTGTAATTGAAGCACGTGTAGACAAAGGGCGTGGTGCGGTTACATCGATTCTTGTTCAAAACGGTACATTGAAAGTGGGTGACCTTGTTCTTGCAGGTTCATCATATGGTCGTGTGCGTGCGATGACAGATGAAAATGGTCAACGTATTAAATCTGCTGGTCCTTCGATTCCTGTGGAAATCTTGGGTCTACCAGAAGCGCCAATGGCGGGTGATGAAGTTCTTGTTGTAAATGACGAGAAAAAAGCACGTGAAGTTGCTGATGCGCGTATGGATCGTGAACGTCAAAAACGTCTTGAGCGTCAATCTGCGATGCGTCTTGAAAATATCATGGCGTCTATGGGCAAGAAAGATGTGCCTATTGTCAACGTGGTATTGAAAACAGACGTACGTGGTACTTTGGAAGCATTACACGTTGCACTTGCTGAACTTGCAACTGATGAAGTGAAAGTACGTATTATTGGTTCAGGTGTTGGTGCGATCACTGAGTCTGACGTAACACTTGCTGAATCATCAGAAGCGGTTCTTCTCGGCTTTAACGTACGTGCTGATAATACTGCACGTCAAAAAGCTGATGCTGATGGTATCGACATTCGTTACTACTCGATCATCTATCAATTAATTGATGATGTGAAAGATGCGATGAGCGGTAAATTGGCGCCTGAACACCGTGAAACAATTCTGGGTGTTGCTGAAGTACGTGAAGTGTTCCACTCAAGTAAATTCGGTGCTGCTGCAGGTTGTATGGTACTTGAAGGTACATTACACCGTAATAAACCGATTCGCGTATTACGTGATGACGTGGTGGTATTCCAAGGCGAGCTTGAATCTCTTCGTCGCTACAAAGATGTGGTTGAAGAAGTTCGTGCTGGTATGGAATGTGGTCTTGCGGTGAAAGGCTATAAAGACATCAAAGCACAAGATAAGATTGAAGTGTACGATGTTCAATTAATTAAACGGAGTCTTTAATGGCGGGTAGTCAACGTCTGAAGCGTATGGCGGATACAGTACAACGTGAGTTGTCAGAACTGATCCGTCAGGAGCTGAAAGATCCACGCTTAGGTGGTCTCGTGACCATCTCTGCCGTGAAGGTGAGCCCAGACTTAGGATATGCCGAAGTTTATGTGACTGTAATGGGTCGTGAGCTAGGCGATGAGCAAAGTGAAGCCGCAAATAAAGAAACTTTAGATGTCTTGAATAAAGCATCTGGTTTCTTGCGTCATGAACTAAGCCGTCGTATCAAAACACGTATTACGCCACGTTTGCGTTTCCATTACGACAAAACAAATGCTTATGGCAACTATATGTTTGGTCTAATTGCGGAAGCGGTCAAGGACTTACCTCCTACTGACGAAGCAAAAAAAGATGATGAATAATTCAGTTCGCTGAATGAAAAAAGCCACCTTCGGGTGGCTTTTTTATGTTTGAATGGTCATTATTTAAAAATACCCTATAACACACAGAATTATAACTAGATGATAAAACTCAGGTTGAAAATGACATTGGATAGTCCAGTCTGTCCACACAATATAATGAAAAAAATCATGCTATTGAGCAGCATATTACTCATCACTATGCCAAGTTGGGCATGTCTAAATACCTATGTAGAAGATTTTTATACATCTGATTCAGAAAAAGAAAATCAACGCGAAGAACATCATGATGAAAAATTGAATAACTTTGTCTCAAGGCATCCTAGCCCAATAGACTATCAGGCAGAAAATGATTATGCCGTACATCAGATCTACGCAGGCCGTTACGATTTAGCCATTAAGATTTTACGTGCAATTGAAAATGAGCATCCAGGTTTACCGAAGACGGCAGTGAATTTAGGCACAGCTTATGAGTTGATCGGCAATATTTCACTAGCCAAAAAATGGATTGCTGAA
Organism: Acinetobacter sp. YH12140; assembly: GCF_013418475.1. NCBI lineage: Bacteria > Pseudomonadati > Pseudomonadota > Gammaproteobacteria > Moraxellales > Moraxellaceae > Acinetobacter > Acinetobacter sp. YH12140. The sequence continues at coordinate 202,352 of NZ_VPBZ01000007.1, read as the reverse complement.
GGTATGAAACGTGATCCAACGATTCACCTTGGAAGTGAATGGATTCATCTGAATATTTTAACAGCCAAAGAAAAAGTGCGACAGCAAAATATTTTCATGAATATCCATTGTTAAATGTACATTATGGAACAGGCTATGTTCCTGATGGACATTGGAGTGATCAGCGCAAACCCACAACAGCGGAATACGATGCCATACGAGAACAGGTCAGCTTACAAATCAGTGAGCGGAAGAATTTTGTTTCAAGACAGGATGCCGTGATGGCACAGCTGTTTTATGAATTGGCGAATCTTGAGATGAGCCAGAATCAGCCTGGCTGGTATAACAATTTTCAAAGTAGTTTTGAGACTAACTTACTGATTGATTTAGCTAGGCAGTATGGTTTAAAAAAAACACCTTATAACCAAAAACGTTTGCAATATATGGCTCAAGGGAATGTAATTGAGAAATTATGGATGAAAATTAAAGAATTTTTTAGCTCGAACGCATAATCAAACTGGATCTAGATTTAATCCAGATCCCTTGGTTTTGAATGGAGTTTAGAGTGAAATGCACGGCGCCGAGTTCGCTGCCAAGGAAGAGGGCGATTCAGAGCTTCTGGTGCCTCACCACTCATCGAGCGCAGTCGTAAATGTAATGCCGCTTGTGCCATGAGGTTTGCAGAAACCGGTGCAGTGATAAAAGCAAAAAGCGTGATCAGGATTTCTGCAAATCCAAAACGGCCTTGAAATGCTGCATAAATAATTGCAGCAATTAGAAAACTTCCTAAGCCTAAGGTGCTCGATTTGGTCGGTGCGTGCAGTCGCATAAATAAGTCGGGTAGGCGAACCATGCCAATACCGCCGACCAACATGAAAAAAGCACCAATCACCAAAAAAATCGAGACCAAAATTTCCATGACTAATTGCATATTAAAGGACTCCTAGTCGATGACATGTCCAGTGGTGAAATAGCGTGCTAAAGCAGCTGTAGATACAAACCCCAGCATGGCAACCAATAAAGCCCCTTCAAACATTGATGTACTTGCCCAATAAATACCTAAAATGACGATTAAGCAGGTGGCATTTAAGAACAAAGTATCTAAAGCAAGTAGTCGGTCCACAACTGAAGGTCCCATCACCAAGCGGATGAGGCACAGTAACATTGAGATCGTCACTGCAACTAAACAAATGCCAAGCGCATAAGGTAAAATTGTCATGCAGACTCTCCTGTATCAGCGCCAAAAATAAGGATGAGAGGGCGCTCATAGCGCTCTTTAATGGTTTGAATTTCTGCTTCAGGATCATCCGTGCTCAGCGCATGGACCAAAATATCACCACGGTCTTGGTCAATTCCGGCAGACACCGTACCGGGTGTCGTGGTGATGATCATCGCAAGCAGAGAATTGACTTCTTCATGCTGTGTATCGAGAGGAACACGGAACCATTTCGGATGCAATTTATGTGTCGGACCAAGGACGAGTTTTGCAACATGGATATTACTGACAATAATATCCCATAACACCACAAAGAATAATTTACATGCTGCCAGCCAGTTGATATTCGGTGTTCGATCAATAAAAGGGCGAACCAATCGCGGAATAACAATGGCTAAAACCAAGGCCATGCATAGTGTGGCCGCATCTAAACTGTGCGCTAACATCACCCAGCTCAGACCAACCATGACTGATACCAATGGATGCGGAAACCAGCGATTAAATAAAGATAGTGTCGCCATGTTAAGGTACCTCCATCGGTTTCAGCTGGGTCTCTTCAGGCAATTTTTCTTCTTGTTGCTGTCCCTGAATTTGGCGTCGCTTATATTCAGAAATATGTTCGCCATTTAGGGTTTCAGGCGCAATCAATGCAGGGATGAGGTGTGCATTTGGATCCGCTGATTCGCCACCATATTTGGTTTCAGGTAAATTTTCAGGATCATAAGGTTGAACACTGATAATTTGACCTTCTTTATCCTTTTTCAATAGCAACGATTCATATAATGGGTTGTCTTGAATTTGCTGCGCAGTCTTGTAGGTATAGTCATAGATTGGTGCAGCAAAGACCATATATCCCACAAGCGCTGTTAATAGTAGATAAATGGTCTTGTCATTGCGTAGCGGAGCCTTATTCGGCAAAGCCTGATAGCGTTGATATTCTTCAGTATCACTATCATCTTCTGGACGAGATGAACGCCAGAAAAGTACAAAACCAGCGCGGGTAAATGCCATGATACTGAGTAAACTCACCAACAAAACAATTAAAATAATCATGATTTGGTAAGGTGAATTGGCTGTTGCTTGTAAGATAAATACTTTACCCAAAAAGCCGCTAAATGGTGGTAGACCAGCCATCATCAACGCAATGATGAAATAGCAGACAGCAACTGTATTATGCTGTTTCATGCGGGGCGCAATTTTAAAATGATCTTTAAATTCGCCGCGTTGTGAGGTAATCCAACCCGATAGAATATAAAAAGCTGCACCAATAATGGTACTGTGAATCAGGTAATAAAGTCCTGCAGCCCATGCATCCGTATTAAAGAGTGAAATCGCAACCAATATTGTACCGATAGAAGACAAAATCATAAAACCGACAAAACGACGTAAACGATCCGTTCCGATTGCACCATAAGCACCATAGAGCGACGTCACTAAACCAATCGGTAATAGCCACTGCTGTAAGATTTCACGGCTAATCCCATCGTCAAACACAGTGCCATTAACACGGAGAATGGCATAGATGCCGACCTTGGTCATAATGGTGAACAAGGCTGCGACAGGAGTGGTTGCCACAGCATAGGTCTTTGGTAACCAGAACCCTACAGGCAGCATTGCTGCCTTGATGCCAAAGACGGTAAACAGTAACAATGCACCAGCTACAGCAATACGATGTTGATCCGCTTCAAGCAAAGGCATAAGTCGTGCAACATCTGCCATATTTAAGCTACCTACACTGCCATAAATCATCCCGAGTCCGATCAGGAAGAGAGCAGAGGCAAATAGGTTAATGGTGACGTAATGAATACCCAATTGAAAACGTGCTTTGCCTTGGCCGTGTAAGAGCAAAACGTACGATGCCATCAACAGGATTTCAAAGAAGACAAATAGGTTAAATAAATCGCCTGTTAGGAACGCACCACACAAACCCATCAGTAAGAAATGGCACATGGCATGGAAATAACGACCACGCTCATCCCATTCTTTGCTGGCAAACCACATCACTGGCACAGCAAGACCATAAGTCAGCACCAACATGAATGCTGAGAGTCGATCTAGAACTAAGACAATACCAAACGGTGCGGCCCATTCACTCAGGTTATAAACCAAGACTTGGCCAGAGCTGGCGATCATCAAATAACTGATAGATGTGATCAGCCCAAGGATGCCAGAAACATAGCTGATTCCACGACGCCAAGGTTGTCGCCAGTCATGTGCCAACGAGCCAGAGCCGGGGTTGCCCAAAAGGACTAAAATAAATGCAGTAATTGCAGGAATTAAAATACTGAAAATCGGGCTGTGGGTAGTCCAAAATTGGATGAAATCATGCATTATGGCTCATCCTCCCGCGGGTCAATTTGCGGTATTTCTTCTTTGGAGTCCACATGATCTGTTCCGGTTTCATAGCGGCTACGCAGAGCCAATTGTACGATAAACGCAGTGGTCGCAAAGCCAATCACAATGGCGGTTAGGACCAAGGCTTGTGGTAAAGGATCGGTCGCTTTGGTTGTTTCCGTTAACACAGCCGGTGCGTTGACATGAATACGTCCCATGACAAATAAAAATAAGTTCACAGCATAGCCAATCATGGCTAAACCCAGCACGACAGGAAAGGTACGTGCCCGCAAAATCAGGTATACCCCTGTTGCGGTCAGTAAGCCAATGGCTGAAGCGAGTAAAAATTCTAAACTAATCATCTTATTCGCCTCTTGGAACTGGACCAGACATACTCGAGTGACGCGAGTCGCCTAAGACGGAAATCATTAACATCGTCGCACCCACAACAGTGATGTAGACACCTGTGTCGAAGAGGGCAGCGGAGGCAAGGTGCATTTCACCTAAAATGGGTGGTGAGACATAGATATGAGCACTGGTCAGGAATGGGCGGCCCCATAGCCAAGCAGCGATCCCTGTCAAACCCGCAATGGTTAAACCAATACCAATCCACACTTCATATAAGCGACCTGATTTTGCACCAATCAATTGTTCAGCACGGTCTTGACCGAGCGCGATATATTGAATCACTAAGGCTAAAGAGGTAATTAAACCTGCAATAAAGCCACCGCCAGGTAAGTTATGACCCCGTAGGAAAATATACAGACTGATCACCAAGGCCAAAGGCAAAATCCAAGATGAGGTAATACGGAACATCAGTGGCGACGGATTAAAACGATAGGTCAGACCTTGCGTAATGGTGGTGCCATGAGCACGCATACCATCCATCATGCATAGCGTACCAATTGCAGCAATTCCCAGTACGGTAATTTCACCAAAGGTATCGAAACCACGGAAGTCCACCAAGATCACGTTGACCACATTGGTACCACCACCAAGTGGGATAGACTGCTGCATGAAGAACCATGAAATGGAATTGTGATCACGGGTCATGATCAACCATGAAATCCATGCGATCCCTAGACCTACAATAATCGCAATCAATGCATCTCGCCAACGACGTGACACGCTCGACTCATAAGGGGTGAGCTGTGGTAATAACGATAGGCTCATGAGTAAGAGTACGGTGGTCACCACGTCAACAGTAATCTGCGTTAACGCCAAATCGGGAGCGGAGAAACAGATAAATACCATGGTCACAACTAGACCGACTGCACCACTGATGAGGACGGCTTTAATACGTTCATGGTGGAACCAAAGCATCATCCAACATGCAGAGAATAATAATAGCCACAGAACGATCGCGATGACCGGAGCATGTACCAGTTCACGACTGCCTGTGCCGATGCCTTGCAGCCAAAATGGAACGATGACGATGGCTACACTAAAGATTAAAATCCACAATACATAGCTTTGTAATTTGCCATTTTCAGTAAAGCGACGGAATTTTCTTGAGCTGAGTAAAAGATATTTTAAAAATAAGTCGAACAGCACTTTACCTTGCAAACGACCCAAAAATGGATCTAAGTCGATCCGCCGTAATTTGCCGCCCTTTGCCAATGCGAAGTAGAAAATTAAACCACCCAATAGTGCTATTACACTCATCAAAAGCGGTGCATTTAAACCATGCCAAATCGCTAAATGTGTACCTTCAAACGCAGGGTTTTGAATACTCTCACGTGCTGTGCTGTTGACTATATGCTCAACCAATAGGGCAGGGAATAATCCAACTAAAATACATAAAGCAGCCAGTAATGTTGCTGGTGCGCGCATACCAAACGGTGGTTCATGTGCTTCTTTATTGGGAATTTCTTTCCCCAGTGGACCATCAAAAAACACCCCGTGAACTAAACGTACTGAATACGCGACAGCAAAGATACCGGCAAAGGTGGCAATGATGGCTGATACGATCATCACAGGCCCAGTCAGATTGGCTAAAAGCTCAGTAAAGAACATCTCTTTAGAGAGGAAACCATTGGTTAATGGGACACCTGCCATAGAGGCCGCAGTGATCATGGTTAGCGTTGCGGTAAACGGAAGTAATTGCCATAAACCAGAGAGTTTTCGTAAATCACGTGTGCCTGATTCGTGGTCAATAATCCCCGCGATCATAAATAGGGCTGCTTTGAAGGTCGCATGATTAATGATATGGAAAATGGCAGCCGCAACTGCGAGGGGAGATCCGATCCCGAGTAAGCAAACAATCAGACCTAAATGGCTGATGGTGGAATAGGCCAAAAGCCCTTTTAAATCTTCTTTGAAAATGGCAAAAAAGGCCGCCATACATAAGGTAAATAAGCCAATAAAGGTGACCAAGTTGTGATACAACGCAGCGCCTGCAAAAATCGGTAATAAGCGTGCAAGCAGGAAAATTCCGGCTTTCACCATCGTAGCAGAGTGTAAATAGGCCGAGACGGGGGTCGGTGCCGCCATAGCATTTGGCAACCAAAAATGGAAAGGGAACTGCGCACTTTTAGTAAATGCTCCCATTAATATTAATAGCAGTGTGGGTACAAAAAGCGAGTGCTGCTGAATTTGGCTACTCATCGTTAGGATTTGATCAATCTGATAGGTGCCCGTGATTTGCGCCAACAGAACAAAACCACCCAGCATACATAAACCACCCATACCTGTAATGGTCAAAGCCATTCGAGAGCCACGCTGAGCTGCGTCGTAATTGCTCCAATAACCAACCAAAAGGAAAGATGAAATGCTGGTAAGTTCCCAGAAAATAAGCAATAAAATTAAATTATTAGACAATGAAATGCCGAGCATGGCAGCCATGAACAGCATCAATAAAACATACAGTTTACTGAGCGAATTCTTTGGACTTAAATAATAGTAGGCATAGATATAAATTAAGGTGCCGATCCCGGTAATGAGCAGGGAAAACAATAAGCCCAGTGCATCGAGGCGGAAACTGAAATCAATGCCAACTTGAGTGAGCCATGGCCATGTTTGAATGATGGTTTTGCCATTAAATACATCTTGAGCCTGACTCAATAATAAAACTAAACTGCTGAGGCTGACGCCAATCGCCCCTAAAGCTGTTACCCCGCGAGAGAATTGCTTCAACCACGAGACAAGTGTTGTGCCTAGTATTAACGGTAACAATATAATAATCGGTAGCACACTCGTATCCATTGTCTTGATTAGGCGGTGAAACCTAGGTGTATTTCATCTTTCAAGGATTACAGGACAGCAAAGAGCAGTCCAAAAATTCAATCTTGAAAGCCATGTGTGTCAAAAAAAATTAAAAACAAGCTGTGTTGCGCAACTCGTGAAGCGATAGCAATTTCCGATGTTACTATGAAAATTGCAAATAAAACCGATCATATTACATGCGTAAAACAACATCAATCTTTTTTATGAACCACTTACACATTATACGCCTGACGAAACTGTCTAGACATCTATTGCGGCCTTATTGCTGAATATTTAAACATCGAGGCTATGGATTACACTCAGTCAATCAACCTCAGTATTTTTAACTCAGCGGTTGGATCGTAATGTCCTGATCACCCCGCTGTGATAAAGCCCTTACCAATTCTTGTTGCTGTTGCTCGGTCAGTTGTGTCTGGATTAACTGCAACATGTGCTGGGTGATATCCGGATTATTCAGCGGCTCATTTAATTCAATCTCTTCAGTTTTAGGTGGAAGCGATGGTTTAGATCCGAGTTGCAACTGCTGATAAATTTGATCATAGGTTTCTTGTAGTTTTTCAGGCTGAATCTCACTGAGCTTTTTATTCTGTAATTGTAAGCACTGAAAGCGAGAAGCCTGTTCCATCAGTTCAGGACGGTTGCCGCTGGCAATGATTTGGAGTCGTGGAAACGCTTGATTTAAACGGGTCAAAATCACTTGAGTCATGTTTTGATCGAGTTGGTGGTCTATGGCGTCGATCAATAAAATACCGTCACCTTCTTGGCATGGATATAAGCTATGAGGATTGAGCAGACAGAGGCGACGCACAATATCACCAATTAAGGCCACAAGGTTGCGCACACTATTTGACAGCTGTTGAAATAACATGTCTTTGCCTTGATAGCAGACCATTAACTGTAATTTGGGGTGATATTGCAGATAAATATTGGTCACATCGGGCAACACGGTCTCTAAAGCTTGTTTTAATGATCTGAGTGACGGCGCGTGTAGATCGGCCTGAGCTTGTGCTAGTTTTTGCCCAAAAAGAGGCGTGTCTGATGCGTTGGATGTATCGGCTTGGGTTTTAGGATGTAATAAATTTTGAATTAATTCGGCACTTTGTGCATTTTCAATGTCGGATATTTCTCGAAACCACTCAAAAAAACGAATAAACGTGGTAAAGGGAATGGCCGAGATTTCATAAGCATGCGAAGGCTGAAAAATAGCAGGATTATTTTTATTGAGAATATTCACATCGTTGACGAAACGTTCAGCAGGGTAATAGGCAATGAGTGGCAACCCTTGTAACGGATCGGCTTTGAGGGCTTTTTGATACAGCGCAACCATCGATTCTAATTGCTGTGTTTCGGCCTTACTGAGGCCGACGCCTTGACTGTTTAAGGTTTTGTACAATTGCCATGAACAACATTGTGGGTCTTGGTCTTGTTGATCACTTGAAAGCTGAAATGAGCCAATGTCTTCGGGAAAACTGACTTGAATATCAAGTTTCGATTGCAAGCGATTTAACATGATGTCTTGATCGAGCATTACCACGCCTGCGGTGCGTAAATCTTTATAACGTGCAGCGAACCAAGTGAGGGCCTGATAACTAAAGCGTAGTAGGGAGGTTTTTCCAGAACTTTGATCACCCAAAATTAAGGTGATCGGCAGATCGTGGTAATTAAAATTGAGGGTGATATCAGTAAAATGAAGGGTGTGCTTGAGTTGGATCGATTGTAATTTCATGGTGCACCTTTTACTGATTTATTGTTTATTCACCTTTTTCATCATACTAGCTGACCGCTTGTGCCAAAGATTTGGGCATTTGACGTTTTAAGTGCTGCATCAAGTCATAAATATGATGGATATTTAAACTTACTTTAGCACGTGTGCAAGCCACGTAAAGTAACCGTAACTCTTCGTCACTAATTTTATAATCTTTATCGTTGAGCTTAAATTGGTAGTCATCTTCAATATGTACCCGATCCCATTCTAAACCTTTGGCTTTATGGGCGGTCGAGATGATATAGTCGGCTTGATCAATCGGGGTGATTTTCGCCAGCGCCTTTTTCAGTGGGTCAGTACCGTGGTCATCGACCAACTTCACTAGCGGTTTAATATCGCTGCCGTCATTGGTTTCACAATATTCATGCACATCATGCCATGAGTTAAACCACGCAAGCTCTGGGACATCGACTACGCGCTTGCCTTGCTTGAGCATGGCTGCAGCATCGACAAAACGATTGAGTCGCGCATGATCTGCTTGCAGGCTAACTTTTTCGCCCTTAACCAAACCCGCCAATAACAGTTCCATCGCACGTGCATTGGTACGACATAAAATGGCATCCCGCATCTTGGTATGTGGCTTATTGACCACTTTAGAGTTGAGCTGCGGATTACCCAATAAAGGCACGGTTTCGTTCAATGCGCCCAGTAGAGCATTGGCGTTCAAGGCAATTTCTTCACCAAAACGGAAAGACGTGGTTAAACGGGATTCGGGTAAAGGGAGTTGCTGCATGGCATTGACTGCGCCACGCCATGCATAAATTTGTTGATGCGCATCGCCAACATAGATGACTTGAGTATTCCGCTGTTTCAGTAAAATCCCTAGCATTAGCGGGTCAGCATCTTGAGCTTCATCGAACAGCACATAATCCGCAGGAATATTCGGTTCAGACAAAGCCCAAAGTTTTAAATAAATATCGTGTCCAATCCCTGCTGCATGGTTCGGATCAATCGACTCTAACCAACGACGTTCAATGGCAGGATACAAATGCTTTTGTAAGCTTTCGATATCGTCCGGATGCAGCCAACTCGGTGCTTGTAGATGTCGTGGGGCAGGGTACTGTGAACTGGTCGAACAGAAATAACTGACAGCGTTTGCCACCAGACTTGCCAAACGCGAAGGCATGAGTACATATTTTTCATAACGACCGCCCATCATACGACGTAAGGTGATCGGTTCTAGTCGATATTCTTTGGCAATAAAACTCGGACTTAAACGTGGTAGACGCAGTTTGTCAGTCACTCCACGTGGAACACTACGATAAGCCAATGAGTGGAAGGTTCGACAGTCGACATTTTGATGAAAACGATTCTGTGCTTCGGTGGCAATGGCTTTGTTAAAGGCCAAGTACATGCCACGCCGCTGAGGCATGGCATCACTGATCATTTGGAGTGTGGTTGTTTTACCTGTGCCAGCATAGGCAATCACTTTAAATGATTTACCAAGACGTGCGTTATCTATGGCGGTGGCCTGCTCATAGGTCGCGGTCGGTTTTTTAAGATCTGGCACGGTTGCGTCTTAGTGCTGACGGTTGGCTTTTTCAACCAAACCGGAAAGGCCTTGACGACGAGCGAGTTCGTTAAGTACCAATTGAGGATCAATATCGAAATAACCCAACATCACAATGGTATGGAACCAAAGGTCTGCTACTTCGTAAATCAAATCGTTTTTGTTGTCTTCATTGGCTTCGATTTTGAAATCTTTAGCGGCAATGATGGTTTCAACACTTTCTTCACCGATTTTTTCTAAAATTTTGTTGAGGCCTTTATGGTAAAGCTTTGCCACATAAGAGGACTCAGGATCAGCTTGTTTGCGTTCAGCCATCATTTTACCTAAGTAGTCGAGTACTTCGACTTGCTCAGATTGCGCATTGGATGCATTCATCGCAAGAGTATGTGGATTTGCTGATTTTGCACCATAAATTGCAGCCGGATCTTTTAATTGCGCATCGACAATTTCCCAGCCATTGGCAGTAAGCTTGCGGTAGAAGCATGACTCACGGCCGGTATGGCAGGCAATGCCGCCATGCTGTTCAATTTGTAGCACAATCACGTCAGCATCACAGTCCAAACGGATTTCATGTACGGTTTGGAAATGGCCAGATTCTTCACCTTTGTGCCATAGCTTATTGCGTGAACGTGAAAAGTACACCGCCTGATTTTTTTCTGCAGTTTGCGCCAACGCTTCACGGTTCATCCATGCCACCATCAATACGCGCCCGCTTTGATGATGCTGTGCAATAGCAGGCACTAAGCCTTGTTCGTTAAATTTTACTTCATCGAGCCATTGCAGGTTGTTCATGAGGATTTCACCAATTCAAAAATCAAAAAATAAATGCCGCAGCATTTGAGCAGCACTATAGTGTAAGCCATCAAGAGAATGATGGGGAGTTAATTCTTAATCAAATTTTAAATTGCGCAGTTCAGCCGCAGAATCATCTGCAGGCTTTCGGGCAATGTCAGCATAATTCATGTGCCCAAATGCACCCGTTTTTAAGCCGGAAATCGTAATCGCCATTTCTTTGCGGAAAAACGGCAGCTGATACATAGCACGAAATGAAAAATCACGGAGCGGTGCTGTCCAGCGATGATGTGATTGATAAAAAGGAGTCAGCAAGCGACTAAAAAATTGGTAAAATCGCACGGAGGACAACCGTAGCTGATGATACTCCTGCCAGAGGTTTTGCAGTGAGGAGTCCTGTTGATATTGAAGCAGAGCTTGACTGATGGCCCATGCATCGAGCAAAGCCATGTTGGCGCCTTGTCCAAGCTGTGGACTCATGGCATGAGCAGCATCGCCTAATATGCCGATACGACCTTCACCAAGTTTGCTCAGCACCACATCACGATAATTGGCAGATAGCCATTGCTGCGGATCATCTGGATGTGGAATCACATGCGCTAACCATTCTGCAAGACTCGGCCAGCGTTTTGAAACTTCAAGCAACCATTGCTGCTGTGCGTTCTTTGTTTTTAAGAATCCCTCTAAATCTTCTGTAGGTAGACTCCAGAAAATGCTCGAAAGGCGCTGTTCAGGCTGTGTTGGAATTGCTCCCGTTGGCATCACACCCATCATGATATTGGAACGGTCATAGAACTGATGCAAGATTTGTGGATTGAGCACTTCGCATTCAGGCACGATGATCCACTTCGCCCCCCAAGGATAAGCTTGGTTGAGCTTTTCCCACGCTTTAGGACGTAAATGGCTGCGTGCACCATTGGCAATCAGCACGAGATCAAACTGACGTTGAAAGGATTGATCTACGGACTGCCCAATTACGTTTATACCCTCACTGGATTCTTGAAGTTCATGCACTTCATGCGCCATGCACCATTCAACGTGTTGAGGATATTCACGGACTTTGGATGCGAGGACATGACAGAGTGTGGCACGGTGAATGCCGAGCCCATATGAACGGTCATCGGCTTGACGATAATGACTGTTTATCAGCAAGTCGCCGCCAGCCAGTTGACCTTCAAGACCAGTTACCACAGCGCCAAGGCTTAAGGCATGTTCCAAAATGCCTAAATGTTCGAAAACTGCCAGTCCGGCAGGTTGTAATAATAATCCTGCACCCACAGGTTCAAGTTGTGAGACTTTTTCATATAAGCAGATCTGATGGCCTTGAGCAGCAAGCATTGCTGCAGCAGCTAATCCTGCTGTACCTGCACCGATGATGGCAATATTTTGAGTTTTCATTGTTATAAAAGTTGATTTTATCTCAGCCCAATGTAGCAAAGTTGTCGTATAAAACCCAATAAAAAAGCCCTCATAAGGGCTTTTTTAGGGATGCATCAGGTCTTACCAATGTTCACCAGGGAATAGGCGAGCATATGCTTTTTGTACCCAATTGAGTTTTTCTTGCTTACCAATAGACGCTGAAGAGCTTGGGAACAGGTTATAACCAATCGACATGAGTTTATTGTTAATGTCAGGAGCAATGGAGTAGGTGATCGAAGCCAAACGGCCCAAATTGGTTGCGACTTTCTTCGGACGTTTCACGATGGCATAGGCAATCAGGTCGGTTGCTTGTTCTGGAGAAAGGGTTGGTACGTATTTATAAATTTTGGTTGGGGCGATCATTGGTGTGCGCACCAATGGCATGTAGACCGACGTGATGGCAATATTATGCGAGTGAACTTCAGCACTTAGGCAACGACTGAAAGCATCTAATGCGGCTTTAGACGCAACATATGCAGAGAAGCGCGTTGCATTGGCCAATACACCAATCGAGCTGATATTAATGATATGACCTTCACGACGAATCATCATTTTTGGCAACAGGTTCATGACCAAACGTACCGCGCCAAAATAGTTAAGCTGCATGGTGCGTTCAAAATCATGGAAACGATCAGTTGATTCATGCACGGCACGGCGAATAGAACGGCCAGCGTTATTAATTAAGATGTCAATATGATCGACGGAAGCGAGGATTCGTTGTGCCACAGCATCAATGGATTCCATATCATTGAGGTCACATGGGAAAACATCAGCTTTACCGCCAGTGGCTTCAATTTCAGCTTTTACGGCATCAAGAGTTTCTTTGGTACGTGCAACCAATAGAACATGTGCGCCTGCGTTGGCAAGGCGATGCGCTGTGGTTAAACCGATACCACTTGATGCACCGGTGATTAAAATGGTCTTGCCGTTGACACGGTCAACGAAACGTTTCTCAAGTCTTGAATTCACGATGAGGTTCCCTGTTAAATCAGTTTTATTGTATTCATTTATCGGCCCGACAACGCTATGTGCAGGGCTGTTTTAAGTCAGCGGTATGATAGCGTTTTATTTAAAAAAAGCCATATGATAAGTAATTGATAATAAAATAATATTTAGAGTTTTTACTCTAAATTAAAATCCCTATTTACTCATTTTTTAACACATAAATATGTGAAAGAGAAGTGCTTTTATCCACATCGTTGCAACGTAAAAAGTCGATTTTCAAGATAAATAAAATTGTAAATAAATATAGAAGCAGGGCCATAGATGCGCAAAATTGAAAGGCGGATAATGTGGGGGTGGTTATTTAAATGAAATGGAAATAAAAACAGGCCTTAAAAATAAGACCTGTAGATTGTGCACTTGTGATTTAAACAGCAGCTAAGGCTTGCTCTAAGTCGGCAATCAAGTCATCTGCATGCTCGATCCCAATCGATAAACGAACCATATCAACGCTGACACCGGCTGCTTTGAGTTCATCTTCATTGAGCTGGCGATGTGTCGTGGTCGCAGGATGGCAAGCTAAACTTTTGGCATCACCAATATTCACAAGGCGAGTAAATAACTGCAACGCATCGATGAAACGCGTGCCGCCTGCAAGGCCATCTTGAACTCCAAATGAAAGAATCGCAGATGGTTTGCCTTTGACATATTTTTGCGCTAAAGCATGCTGAGGATGGTCTTTTAGGCCAGCGTAGTTGACCCATTTTACTTTTGGATGCGCTTGTAAATATTCCGCCACTTTTTGCGCATTTTCAGTATGACGCTCCATGCGCAGGCTTAAGGTTTCTAAACCTTGTAAGATTAAGAATACATTATGCGGGCTGATCGCAGCGCCTGTATTACGCAGTGGGACCACGCGCGCACGGGCAATGTAGGCTGCGTCACCTAAAGCTTCGACATAATTGACCCCGTGGTAGCTTGGATCAGGGGTGTTGAGTGATTTAAAGCGTTCAGGGTATTTGCCCCAAGGAAATTTGCCGCTATCGACGATGATGCCACCGATCGAATTACCATGACCGCCAATATATTTTGTGAGTGAGTGCACCACGATGTCGGCACCAAATTCAAATGATTTTTGCAGAACAGGTGTGGCCACAGTATTGTCTACGACTACAGGTATGCCAAATTCATGCGCAATTTTCGAAATTGCTTCGAGGTCAATAATATTGCCCAATGGGTTACCAATAGATTCGACAAAGACCAATTTAGTTTTTTCATCGATGAGGCTACGCAGCGCTTCAGGGTTTTGATAATCAAAGAAGCGAACTTCAATGCCTTGTTTCGGCAGGGTGTGGGCAAACAGGTTATATGTGCCGCCGTACAGGGTCGAAACAGAAGCGATATTGTCGCCCGCTTCAGCAATGGTTTGAATCGCATATGTAATGGCAGCCATACCTGATGCCAACGCCAGTGCGCCTATACCGCCTTCGAGCGCTGCAACACGCTGTTCAAGTACCGCCGTGGTTGGATTCATAATGCGGGTATAAATATTACCCTGAACTTTTAAGTCAAATAAATCAGCACCATGCTGCGTGTTATCAAACGAATATGATGTTGTTTGATAGATCGGAACTGCAACAGCTTTGGTGGTTGCTTCCGGGGTATACCCCGCGTGAATTGCTAAAGTTTCGTCTTTATAGGTCATGATTACATCATCTAAGTGAGCTAATTTTTTAAATAGTCTATCATTTATATATATGAATAAAAGTGCTTTATTTATAAAATGAATATCATAATTATTCATATTGTTGAAAAATTTTCAGCTAAAGATGAGCGAAATCATGCTTAAAAACGCATGTTTAAATTTTGTTCGCCATTAAACTTGTAACAATGCATTGAAGGCGTGTGCGAAACCTTATTTTTTCACGACTTTATGCGTATAATAGCCGATTATTTTTTCGCTCAATTGAGCAGGGGCAACTTTGTGTTGTTCCGTATATGTTTTGACTATTGAGGAGTCCTAAGTGGCCCAATATATTTACACGATGAACCGTGTGTCGAAGATGGTTCCGCCTAAGCGCGAAATCCTGAAAGACATCTCTTTATCATTTTTCCCAGGCGCAAAAATTGGTGTGCTTGGTCTAAACGGTGCAGGTAAATCTACCTTGCTTCGTATTATGGCGGGCGTAGATAAAGATTTCTCAGGTGAAGCACGTGCTCAACCGGGTATCAAAATTGGTTACCTTGAACAAGAGCCGCCATTGGATGAAAGCAAAGACGTTCGTGGTAACGTTGAAGACGGTTTACGTGAGCCGTTAGATGCTTTGGCGCGTCTTGATGAAGTGTTTGCAGAATATGCAGCAGAAGATGCTGACTTTGATGCACTTGCAAAAGAACAAGAGAAGTTAGAAGCCATTATCCATTCATGGGATGCACATAACATTGTGAACCAAATGGATCAGGCTGCTGCAGCGTTAAACCTTCCAGCTTGGGATGCAGATGTATCTAAGTTGTCTGGTGGTGAGCGCCGTCGTGTTGCACTTTGCCGTTTGTTATTGTCTAAACCAGACATGTTACTTCTAGATGAACCAACGAACCATTTGGATGCTTCATCAGTATCATGGTTGGAACGTTTCTTGAAAGACTTCCCAGGTACGATCGTTGCGATTACCCATGACCGTTACTTCTTGGATAACGTGGCAGAGTGGATTCTTGAGCTTGACCGCGGCATGGGTATTCCATACCAAGGCAACTACTCTTCTTGGTTAGAGCAGAAAAATGCCCGTTTAGAGCAAGAGCAGAAGCAAGAAGAATCTTTTGCTAAAGCATTGAAAAAAGAACTTGAATGGGTTCGTTCAAATGCCAAAGGTCAGCAAAAGAAAAACAAAGCGCGTATGGAGCGTTTTGAAGAGCTTAACTCACGCGAATTCCAACAGCGTAATGAAACGTCTGAAATCTATATTCCACCTGGTCCACGTCTAGGTAATAAAGTTGTAGAAGTTGAAGGTATTAGTAAATCCTTTGGTGACCGTACACTTTATAAAGATTTATCGTTCGTTGTACCACCTGCTGCAATTGTAGGTATCGTGGGCGAAAACGGTGCGGGTAAAACCACATTATTCCGTATGATGACAGGCGAACAACAACCAGATACAGGTACAATTACACTGGGTGAGTCTGTTAAAGTGGCTTATGTTGGTCAGATTCGTGACACCTTAGATGACAACAAAACTGTTTGGGAAGAAGTTTCTGGCGGTTTAGATATCTTGAAAATTGGTGAATACGAAATCGCATCTCGTGCGTATATCGGTCGCTTTAACTTCAAAGGTCAAGATCAACAAAAACGTGTAGGTCAATTGTCAGGTGGTGAACGTAACCGTTTACAACTTGCGAAAATCCTGCAAATGGGCGCAAACGTCATCTTACTCGATGAACCGTCAAACGACTTGGATATCGAAACTTTACGTGCGCTTGAAGATGCCATTTTAGTATTCCCGGGTACAGTCATGGTGATCTCGCATGACCGTTGGTTCCTCGACCGTATTGCAACGCACATCTTGTCATTTGAAGGTGAAACCCCTGAATTCTTCACGGGTAACTACCATGAATTTGAAGAATACCGTCGTAAACGTGATGGTGATGACCTTGTTGCAAAGCGTCAAAAATACCGCAAAATTGGTAACTAAGTTCCAGTTTTAAAATAAAAAACCAGCCTGCGGGCTGGTTTTTTATTGCGTGAGAAGCAATGACTATACAACAATGTCTTCATAGGCATGATGTAAGACGTAGTCTGCTTGTTCATGGCCTTGTGCAGCCGCTTTACTGAGCCAAAGCTCTGCAAGTTCATAATTGCGGTCTAAGCCGAGTTCTCCACGTAAATAACCGAGACCTAAGCGATATTGGGCATCTTTATGACCTTTTAATGCGGCACTTAAAAAATTCCACATGGCATTGCGATAGTCAGTAGGGGATTGGTCTGCTGAATCCATAGTATGGTGACTGAGAAAGTCTTGATGGTGTTGAGCCGCAAGAATTTCAAAATAAGTCCCTTGGGCGTAATCACCCTCGGCTTCTGGAATCGAAAGGTGCATTCCTTGCAACTTTGGATTCATCTGTTGTGACAACAGTGCATAGATTTTTTTCAGAGCTTGTATCATCATTGTTAAACTCCTTGTTGCTAAATATAACCACTTGATTAATAAAAATATTAATTGCAGTCATTCGTGCGCTGCGATGAATGATTTAATTGTTTTAAACAGATCACACTTAAGATGAAAATTAGCATGCTTGTCATGATATGTGAATAGGTATTGAAAAATATTTATAAGTAATTTCAGTCATCTAGATCGCGAAAAATTAATTTGAATAAATTGAAAGAGGATGCTGAAAAAGCAGTTTTTAAGCTTGAAGGTAAAACGTAGTACTGAAGGTTGAATAATGTAATTTTATTACGTTTGCTGCACCTGTTAAGCTCAAGACTGAAGAATATATAATTTATAAAGGTCAGAAAATAATGAGTGAGCATCATGGGCATGACCACAGCCATGCCGTTGTGACGGAAGGGAATGTCAAAAAATTAAGTTTTGCCTTAACACTGACCACGACATTTTTGATTGTTGAAGTCATTGCTGGATTTATGACGCAAAGTTTGGCGCTATTGTCAGATGCGGCACATATGTTCACCGATGCCGCAGCCCTTGCCATAGCATTGGTCGCGATCAAAATTGGCAAGCTTCCTGCTGACAACAAACGCACCTTTGGCTATCAGCGTTTTGAGATTTTGGCTGCCTTGTTTAATGCCTTGATGTTATTTGTAGTTGCAATATATATTTTGTATGAGGCCTATCAGCGCTTTTCAACGCCGCCGGAAATTCAAAGTATGGGCATGATGATGGTCGCCGTTATTGGTTTGATCATTAACTTAATCTCGATGCGTATTTTATTTTCCAGTTCACAAGAAAGCTTGAATGTGAAGGGGGCGTATCTAGAAGTGTTGAGTGATGCCCTAGGTTCGGTTGGTGTAATTATTGGTGCAGCGATTATTTATTTTACGGGCTGGATGTGGGTCGATACACTAATTGCGGTGCTCATTGGCTTTTGGGTTTTACCAAGGACTTGGATTTTACTCAAACAAAGTATCAATATTTTATTAGAAGGCGTGCCTGAAGAAATTGACATAGAAAAGTTACGCAATGATTTATTGGCACTCAATGGGGTAGAGAGTATTCACCAGTTAAAGGTCTGGGCAATAACATCAAAGAATGTGCATTTGACAGTTCATCTCTTTGCACCTGAAGCCGATCGTAATGCCTTGTATTTTGAGGCAATTGAAATGTTGCAACATGAACATGGAATCACGGAGATGACATTACAAATCGAAGAAGATGAATGTGTGGTACACCAACATACCCAAAAGTCTGATCATGCACATGGGCATCATCAAGATGATCACGCGCATTCTCATGATGAATCACATCAGCACTAATGCTGATGTAATTTAAATGGCCGGCTTAGATTTCCCATTCATGATTACATTCGCGGCATTTCCATTTTTTCTGTGATTGCATAAAACCTTGCATTGAAATTTTGAAATCTGGCAGGTCGCGATAGAACATGAAGCCAGCAATCAAGCAAGCAATAAATACAACAACAGTCGCAGTTTGTAATGTAGTACCTGCACCGTCACCAAAAATCCACATTGCGATGCTGATAATCACCAACAGTAAAAGAATAAATACCGCAGGGATGAGGATAATCAGGCTTTTAGGCACGACAGGACGAGCAACAGGCTGGCCTGCTTGCGCAAGGGGCATAATTTTAGGGCTTTGACATTTAGGGCAACGGTATTGCATTGCAACTCCATAATTTTAATCTATGGTTTATTTTAATCAGAATGACGCAGAAAGCAAAAATACCGTAAATTTAAATCAGATAAAATTTAGGCAATAAAAAACCCAAGTCATAATGCTTGGGTTTTTTATAAGATGATTTGCATCACCTTGAATATGGCGTCCCTACGGGGATTCGAACCCCGGTTACCGCCGTGAAAGGGCGATGTCCTAGGCCTCTAGACGATAGGGACAATTTGAGGCAACTTAGAGTTGGTTGACACCATCTCTCGGTATGGGCGCTATATTAGGGGGATAACGCCCATCCGTCAACTAAAAAATCAATTAAGCTTCATCAACTGCATCATTTTTCGGCAGTTTTAGGCTTTCATTGAGTTTTTCCCATGCTTTTGTTTCTTTTTTACTCGGACCGCCCACAATTTCAAGCGCATGACGTAAGCGAGCAAAGGTTAAATCAGGACCAATGGTTACCATCGATTGCATAACCGGTGTCGAAGATGTTGAACCTGCAATAGCAATAAAGAAGGTTGGCATGAAGTCACGAAGTTTAATATCCATTTGGTTCGCCAAATCCATAAGCGTTTGGCTGACCGTATCATTGTTCCAAGTGAACATGCTTTCTAGACGCCAAATGGCAAATTGAAGGCTTTGACGAACTTGTTCTTCGGTCAATTTTTTGCTTTCAAACTGTTCTTTGCTGAGTGTTGGGAATTGGTTGAAATAAAAACCTGCCCAATTCACTGCTTCAGACAATAAATTAATACGCGGTTGAATCGCAGCGGCGATTTCTTCCAAGGTATTACGATCTGATTTCCAAGCCAGTAGGGTATCGAGCAATTGACCCGGTGTTAAACCTTTAATCCATTGACCATTTAACCAGTTTAGCTTTTCAACATCAAAGATCGGACCGCCTAGTGATACACGTTGAATGTCAAAGTGTTCAATCATCTCAGCCAAAGTGAATTTTTCACTTTCATCTGGCATTGACCAGCCCATACGGCCTAAATAGTTCAATAATGCTTCTGGTAAAACGCCGATGTCTTTGTAGTAGTTAATTGAGGTTGGGTTTTTACGTTTAGACAGTTTTGATTTATCTGGGTTACGTAACAGTGGCATGTGGCAAAGCACAGGCATGTCCCAACCAAAATATTTGTACAATAATTGGTGTTTAGGCGCAGATGGAATCCATTCTTCACCACGAATCACGTGAGTGATTTCCATTAAATGGTCATCAACCACGTTTGCCAAGTGATACGTCGGTAAACCATCGGTTTTCAGTAGAATCTGCATGTCGACTTGCGCCCAAGGAATTTCGACTTCACCACGTAGTAAGTCGTTAAATTTACAAATTCCTTCTTCAGGCACTTTCATACGAATGACATGCGGTTCACCAGCAGCCAAACGCTGTGCCACTTCTTCTGCAGTGTGTTTTAAGCCACGACCGTCATAACGCGGTGATTCACCACGTGCTTGTTGTTCCGCACGCATTTGATCGAGTTCTTCTGCTGTTGCAAAGCAGTAGAATGCATGGCCTTTTTCAACCAGTTCCAAAGCATATTGTTTATAAATGTCCATACGTTTAGATTGGCGGTATGGTGCATGAGGACCACCCACATCTGGACCTTCTGACCAGTTCAAACCTAACCAACGCAATGAATCTAAAATCATTTTTTCAGATTCTGGCGTAGAGCGCAGTTGGTCTGTATCTTCAATGCGAAGAATAAATTCACCGCCATGTTGCTTCGCAAAACATAAGTTAAATAATGCAATATAAGCAGTCCCAACATGCGGGAAACCAGTAGGAGAAGGTGCGATACGAGTACGAACAGTCATAATCAGCTTTTAATCAGAATGTAAATTGGGATCTATTATAACGAAAAAGCCTGATCACTTAATGCTTAATTCAACATTGAATGATCAGGCGTTTTTTAGTATTTTTTAGACGACAGTAGGGGAACTCGTCTAAAACAATATCTTGGATAACATGAGTATGCTGATGTCGTTATGAGTTGCTACCAGAAAAAATGGCTTGAACAAAACGAGAAAAACTTTGGTTTTGTGATGCAAAGAAACTTTGAGTCGGTGCAGCTTTAATAGACGTAAGTACTTTTAAATTATCGTCTGTACGGCCTTTACCTTCAGATTTTTGCTGATTAATCGCTTTTTCGATCAATGAGGTACGTTCAGCAGGCATCGTAAGTTTGTTATTCGATGCGGTGCTGGTTGCAGCACAAAATCCAGTCTGTGCAGTCACGCTTAAACTTAAGCCTAGGCATAGCGCGTATGAAAATTTCATGTCCAAATCTCCCCCTAGTTTTGGTGATGGAACTTTTTATTTGCAAAATAGTTTTAATATTTAGACTACGATTTAACCATCTTTCGTAATTAAAAAGTAGAACTACGTCACAATTTTTACAAAAAAACTAAAAAAGTCTGTACTGGGATTACCTAAATAGACTGTTTTCTCCAGATTTTCGGATGTTTTAGCAAACAACTATGAAGATAGCATGGAGATCGCTTCTGATTGTTGCTGCATTAGCAGAATTAAAGCTTTAAATACGTTATTTTTAGATATCTTTAAAACAGAAATAGATTTGAATTAATATTATAGATAGCTGATTGTTAAAGTTATTTTTGATTTATATAGTGCTCTCAAGATCAATTTGAGTTTGAGCAGATGAAAAAAATAATAGCATCGGGCATTTTCGCATTGTTGGGTGGGGTGGCGGTACAGGTGTATGCCGCAAAAGATTTCTTAAATGTCTCATATGATCCAACACGTGAGTTTTATCAGGAATATAACCAAGAATTTGGACAATATTGGAAAAAACGTACAGGACAAGAGATTAATTTTAAACAATCTCACGGTGGCTCTGGCAAACAAGCTCGTGCCGTAGCAACGGGTTTACAAGCAGACGTTGTCACTTTGGCATTGGCCAACGATATTGATGAAATTGTGGCGACCGGACAAATCAATAAGAACTGGCAAAAACAATTTCCACATAATTCTGCTCCGTATACCTCAACCATCGTATTTTTGGTGCGTAAGGGCAACCCGAAAAAAATTAAAGATTGGAATGACCTGACCAAACCGGGCGTTGAAATTATTACGCCAAATCCAAAAACAGGTGGGGCACCGCGTTGGATCTATTTATCAGCTTGGGGATATGCTTTAAAACAACCGGGTGGCAATGATGCCAAAGCCAAAGAATTGGTGAAAAAACTCTATAGCAATGTCAAAGTTTTGGATTCTGGTGCACGTGGTTCGCTCACGACCTTTGCTGAGCGTGGCATTGGAGATGTCTTACTATCTTGGGAAAATGAGGCACTATTAGCGACTCAGGGCCTAGGCAAAGATAAATATGACATTGTTTATCCTTCTATTTCGATTTTAGCTGAACCTTCGGTGGCTGTAGTAGATAAAACCGTCGACAAAAATGGTAATCGAAATTTGGCGAAGGGTTATTTAAACTATCTATATTCACCTAAGGGCCAAGAGCTGGCAGGTAAATATTTCTTCCGCCCTCGCGATGCAAAAGCCACAGCAAAATACGCTGTTCAATTCCCGAAAGTTCAAACCTTTACCATTGATAAAGTGTTTGGCGGTTGGGCAAAAGCGCAAAAGACACATTTTGTGAATGGTGCGATTTTTGATCAAATCTATAGTGAAAAGAATAAAGAGTAAGTCTGCAAATAAAGTTGATTGGTGTAAAAACGGATAATTGGGGTTATCCGTTTTTTTGCATATGTAATGCATAAAAATCTATATATAGGGAATAAGTAGATTGTTTTTGTGTATTTTAATATGAAAAACAAACAATTAAATTCGCTACGTTAGCTGTATCCAGCAAGACGTCTAAACTTGCTGCAATTGCGATTTATGACTTTATTTCATATATTTAGCAGTATTGAATATAACTTTATGCTGGCTGTTATGAAAACTCAATTTAAGGCGTGGCTCAGTGCTGCGTTGCTTGCCACTGGTGTTGCTTTCTCAGCGTCTGCTCAGGCCGCTGATCGTGAATTTTTAAACGTTTCTTATGATGCAACGCGTGAATTTTATGACGAATTTAATAAGTCATTTGGCGCATATTGGAAAGAGCGTACGGGTAAAACGGTTGCATTTAAACAATCACATGGTGGTTCAGGTAAACAAGCCCGTTCTGTGGTTGACGGTTTAAAAGGTGATGTCGTGACTTTGGCTTTGGCCAATGACATCGAAGAAATTGTGAAGTCTGGACAGATTCAGCCGGGCTGGCAAAAAGAGTTTCCACATAACTCAGCGCCATATACGTCAACGATTGTCTTCATGGTGCGTAAGGGCAACCCGAAACATATTAAAGATTGGTCTGATTTAACCAAACCGGGCGTACAAATTATTACCCCGAACCCGAAAACAGGCGGTCTCCCACGTTGGGTTTACTTGTCAGCTTGGGGTTATGCTTTGAAACAGCCGGGTGGTAATGAAGCGAAAGCCAAAGATTTCGTGGGTAAAATGTACCATAACGTAAAAGTGATGGACTCTGCGGCACGTGCATCGATGACTACATTTGCAGAACGTGGTATTGGTGATGTGTTATTGACTTGGGAAAACGAAGCTTTAGTTACTCAAAAAACTTTGGGTAAAAACAAATTTGATATCGTATATCCATCGATGTCGATTTTGACTGAGCCTTCAGTGGCAATCGTAGACAAAACTGTCGATAAGAATGGTAATAAATGGTTAGCTCAAGGCTATATCAATTATCTTTATTCTCCATTAGGTCAAGAGATGGCTGCTCGTCATTTCTATCGTCCACGTAATGCAGCAGTTTTAGCAAAATATAAAACTCAATTCCCACCTTTAAAAACTTTTACTATTGATGAAGTCTTTGGTGGCTGGGCAAAAGCACAACAAACACATTTTGTGAATGGTGCGATCTTCGATCAGATCTATAATAACAAGCGCTAATACATCGAAATCTAGGATTTGAGATATTCAAAGACCTCCTTCGGGAGGTTTTTTAATGGATGGCAAAAAATAAAAACGGTTTTCTCTATAGAAAGTAATATTTCTGTACAAAAAGACGTTTGGAGCTTTGCTAAAACAAGGTAATAATGTGCAGTTACATTTTTAGCTGTGTTGAATGAACCCTTATGTCGCATATTTCTGTATTACTTCATGAAACTGTTGATGCTTTACTGGCAGATCGCAATACAGGAATTTTCGTAGATGGCACATTTGGGCGTGGCGGTCATACGCGTTTATTACTGTCTAAATTAGATGAAAATGCACGTGTTTATGCCTTTGATAAAGACCCGCAAGCATTGGCCGTTGCAGCAGAATTAGAACAAGAAGATGCGCGTTTTAAAATTATTCACGCCAGTTTTGCCGATTTAAAAGAGGAACTGCGTAGTCGTGGTATCGATTTGGTCGACGGTATTATGGCGGATTTAGGGGTGTCATCTCCGCAGCTAGACCAAGCAGAGCGTGGCTTTAGCTTTATGAAAGATGGCCCACTCGATATGCGTATGGACAATTCACAAGGTCCAACAGCCGCAGAGTGGTTGGTTAATATTGAAGAAGAAGATTTGGCCAATATTATTTTTAAATATGGTGAAGAGCGTTATAGCCGCCGCATTGCTAAAGCAATTAAAGCGGCAGGGTATATTGAAACCACAGCTCAATTGGCCGAAATTGTGAAAGTTGCCCACCCGAAATGGGAAAAAAATAAACATGCAGCGACACGAACTTTCCAAGCAATTCGTATTGCTATTAACAAAGAACTCGACGATATTGATATCTTCTTACCTCAAGCGGTGGATATGCTGAAACCTGAGGGCACTCTTGCAGTGATCAGTTTCCACTCTTTAGAGGATCGTTTAATTAAACAATTTATTCAAAAAGAATCTACACTTGCAGAAGACACAGGCTGGGGGTTGCCACAAAAACGCGAAGATACCCGCCGCTTAAAAAAAGTGTCACGAATTAAAGCAAGTGAAGAAGAAGTTAAAGCCAATCCACGATCTCGTAGTGCTTGGCTTCGTGTGGCAGAGCGTTTAGCTTAAAAGGCAAAGAATGAAAACCGAAGCAATCGAAAAAAACTCTGATCAATCGCAGTCAAAGAAAATCATTACATACGGCATTTTATTGCTCTTGGTTTTTGTGAGTGCGATTATGGTGGTGTTTCAAGTCTTTGAATATCGCCAAGATTATCGTCAATTGAGTACCTATATGCGTGAAAGGGATGACCTCAACGCAGAATGGGGACGTTTGCTGATCGAACAACAAACTTTTGGTGCAACAGCCCAAATTGGGACACGTGCAGTTACCCAATTACGGATGTATTCGCCTCCTATTGCACAAACCGTTGTTATTTCATTGCCACAAACTCCAGAACAGAAAAAATAGGCTGCCGGTCACATGGTTGAAAAGAGAAACAAACAAACTCCGCGTAAAAAACAGCAGTCTGTTACTGGTCGTACAGCCATTTCGGTGGAGATGTGGCGCTATCACTTGATGTGGGCGGTGGTTTTACTGTGCTTTATTGCATTGGTCGGGCGGGCTTTTTATGTACAAATCATCAATAAAGACTTTTTACAAAATAAAGCCAATGCCAAAATTTTAAGAACTGAAACCTTAAAAGCCATGCGCGGTGTAATCTATGACCGTCACGGCGTTCCTTTAGCCATTAGTACTCCGATCATGAAAATCGTGATTGATCCACGTGATTATTTTGACAATAAAAAACTCTTTGAAGAAATTACGGCGGAATTGGCTAAAGATCCAAATAACCGTAAGTTAAAACGTCAATTACCAGATAAAAATCTGAATTTAGATGAACTCGCTGATGCTGTAGGGATGGATCGTGCTGAACTGAGACGCAAAATGAATGAGCGTCCACGTTCACGTTATTTAGTTTTAAAGAAAGAAGTACCACCACAACAAGCTGAATTGATCATGAAACGTGACTTTCAGGGGGTATATACCGAGAAAAACTATAAGCGCTACTATCCACAGCCTCAGCCAAACTCACAAATTATTGGTTTAACCAATAGTGAGGGTATGGGCATCGAAGGTTTAGAGATGCAATTGAATGAACGTCTTGCAGGCGTAGATGGTGCGCAGCAAATTGTCCGAGATAAAAAAGGCAACCGCGTTAAAGACCCTGAGATCGTGAAAGAAGTTGAGTCGGGTGAAAATATCACGCTGAGTATTGATTCACGTTTGCAATACATTATGTATCGTGAGTTGACTGCAGCCGGCGTAGCCAATAACGCACGTTCTGCCACAGCGATTGCTGTCGATGTCAAAACGGGTGAAATTTTAGCGATGACGTCTTGGCCGTCGTACAACCCGAATGATAAAAAAGGTGTCTTAAATAAAGATGCCATGCGTAACCGTGGAGCGATTGACTCTTTTGAGCCGGGTTCAACTATGAAGCCAATGACCGTGGCAATGGCGTTGGAAAGCGGTAAATACACGGCAAATACGGTGGTAAATACTACACCGGGTTCTATGCGCGTTGGCAATCATACTATTCGAGACACGCATAACTATGGTCCTCTGACTTTGGGCGGCATTATTCAAAAATCGTCTAACGTCGGTGTGGCAAAAATCGCTTTATCTCTCCCTTATGAAACATTACCGACCTTCTATCAACGTCTTGGCTTTGGTCAACGTTCAGCGGTGAAATTCCCTGGCGAAAGTGCTGGTCTGATTTTGCCGAAGAGTAAATGGAATGTGTCAGAAGTAGCGACTATGGCTTATGGTTATGGTTTGAACGCTACAGTGCTCCAACTGGCTGATGCATATGCCATGATTGCCAATAAGGGCGTCAAAATGCCACTGAGCTTGTACAAGCTTGAGGAAAAGCCGAAAGGTGAGCAGATGGTTGACCCTAAAATTGCTGATCAAGTGCTTTTAATGATGGAAGCGGTGACCTTACCGGGTGGTACGGCACGTCAAGCCAATATTCCGGGTTATCGCGTGGCAGGTAAAACTGGTACAGCACATAAATTACGTGCAGACCGTAAAGGTTATTCGACTTCAGAATATCGTGCACTCTTTGCTGGTGTCGCACCAGTGAGTGATCCACGTTTGGCCATGATTGTT
The DNA here is from genome assembly GCF_013418475.1 of Acinetobacter sp. YH12140. Classification (NCBI taxonomy): domain Bacteria; kingdom Pseudomonadati; phylum Pseudomonadota; class Gammaproteobacteria; order Moraxellales; family Moraxellaceae; genus Acinetobacter; species Acinetobacter sp. YH12140. Next base: position 175,226 of record NZ_VPBZ01000007.1, on the reverse strand, counting down.
GTGGTGGAAAACCCAACTGGTCAGTATTACGGTGGCCTGGTGGCTGCACCCGTTTTTGCTCGTGTAATGCAAGAATCTTTACGTTTAATGAACGTACCTTTAGATAAACCTTTAGACACTCCTAAGATCCAGTAATAGGTGATGAATGAAAATTACGTTTCAAGATCTATACACCGTTGAACAGCCCGCTGAATGGATGTCGCAATCCTTTCAGGGCTTCAATCTGGATAGTCGCAAAGTTACAGCAGGGCAAATATTTATTGCCCTGACTTCGTTTTCGCAACCTGAAAAAACAGCACAATTTGCACGTGCAGCGTTAGAGAATGGCGCGTTGGCTGTCATTTCAGAAACTGATTTGGGCTTGGATCAAAGTGTCGTGATCGCGGATGTGCGTCAATTGATGGGGCAGTGGCAAAAGCAATATTTACAGGCGACTCAACCAGCTCAAGCTGCACGAATTTTGGCAGTGACGGGTACCAATGGTAAAACCACGATCTCTCGTTTAATCGCTGAATTACTCATGCTGCAAGGCAAAAAATGTGCAGTGATGGGAACCACTGGTAACGGAATTTTACCGAATTTAGAAGCCTCTTCTCACACCACTTTAGATGCGTTACATATGCAAAATGCGTTGCATACCTATGCACTTGAAGGTGCAGAGTTTGCTGCCATTGAGGCAAGTTCGCATGGCTTAGAGCAAGGTCGATTAAATGGCTGTGCAATTGAAATTGCCGCTTATAGCAATTTAAGTCGTGACCATTTGGATTATCATAAAACCCTTGAAGCCTATGCTGAAGCGAAATCACGTTTGTTTCAGTTTCCATCGCTCAAAGTTGCAGTCATCAATCTCGATGATGAACATGCAGAAGTGATGCTGAATGCCGCACGCCAAAACCCGGCTCAGCCTAAAATTTTGACTTATTCAACGCGTCAGGCTGCGGATTATCAAGTGACGGATATTCAATACAGCTTAACGGGCGCACAATTTAAATTGCGTACTGCTCAAGCTGAATTTGTGGTGCAAAGTCCATTATTGGGACACTTCAATATTGAAAATATTGTGGCGAGCTTAATTTCAGCGGAGCAAGCGGGTTTTGAATTATCTGCCTTGATCGCAACTGCGCCCGAGTTAAAAGGTGCACCGGGTCGTATGCAAGTGATCCGTGATGATGAACGCTTGTTTGTGGTGGATTATGCACATACACCAGATGCCTTGATTCAAGTGTTACAGACCTTAAAACGTCATGTATCGCAACAGCTATGGGCGGTGTTTGGTTGTGGTGGTGATCGTGACCGTGGTAAGCGTCCATTGATGACACAAGCGGCATTAAACCATGCAGATATTGCGTTGATTACCTCAGATAATCCGCGTACTGAAAACCCAGAACAAATTTTTGCAGATATGAAGGCTGGTATTGATTTCACTGGAAAAACTGTCCATGAAATCCATGACCGCCGTGAAGCGATTAAATTCGCAGTCAACCATGCGCAAGCGGGTGATATTGTGGTGATTGCTGGTAAAGGCCATGAAAACTATCAAGAAATTGATGGAGTTCGACATTGGTTTGATGATGTGGTGGAAGTGAAATCAGCGATTGATTCACAGCATCACAACACTGACTCGGCTTATCCAGCGCAATAGGAAACAGATATGCATACTTCAACGACCAGTACGGTTCCGTTAGAACCTTGGACTGCAGAACAGTTGGTTCAAGCGACACAAGGTCACTGGCATAACAATCAAGCGCCGACAGGTTCTGTAAAACGAATTTTGACCGATTCACGTCATGCAGAGCAAGGCGATGCTTTTCTTGCCCTGAAAGGTGAACGCTTTGATGCGCATGATTTCCTTGCCCAAGTGGCTGAAAAGGGTTGTGAAATTGCCATTGTCAGTCATCCGGTCGATGTGGATATTTGTCAGTTGGTGGTTGCAGATACACGTTTGGCGCTTGGACATTTGGGTGCATTTCGTCGTGCCCAAAACCCAGCCTTAAAAGTGATTGCCTTGACAGGAAGCAGTGGTAAAACTACGACCAAAGAGATGCTCGGGAGTATCCTTTCTCGTCTTGCACCAACGTTAATTACGCGCGGTAATTTAAATAATGACCTTGGCGTACCGATGATGTTACTTGAGTTGCGTCCAGAACATCAGTATGCCGTGATGGAGCTTGGTGCCAGTCATAAGGGTGAAATTGATTACACCTCAAATTTGGTACAGCCTCAGGTTGCCGGCATTTTAAATATTGGTACTGCTCATATGGGTGAATTTGGTGGGCGTGATGGCATTTGTCGTGCCAAGTCTGAAATTTATGCACATATAGCGAAAACAGGAACTTCGATTGTGCCTGCGGCAGATGATTTTACAGATGCCATTCGTCAAGCGGTGCAAACTGAGCAAGTAATGAGTTTTGGTCAGGGCGGGGATGTCTTTGCGACTGAGACGGAGCTTCAGGCTCAATCTTCACGTTTTATCTTAAATACGCCACAAGGTGCACGTCCTGTTCAACTGCCATTTGCGGGTGAACATAATGTGCAAAATGCCACTGCAGCCGCAGCTTTCGCGTTGTCGATTGGTGTGAGTTTAGATGATATCGTTGTGGGGCTTGAACATGCGACAGGTGCCAAAGGCCGTCTAAACTTTATTCAACATAAAGATTATTTGTTTATTGATGATACTTACAATGCAAATCCAACCTCAATGCGTGCTGCTGCTGATGTACTTGCGCAGCAAGATGGCATCAAAGTCATGGTCATTGGGGATATTGGGGAGTTAGGTTCATCTGCTGCACAGCAGCACTACATGTTGGGACGTGATCTTGTATCACACTCTGGTCTTCAATTTGTCGTTGCTGTCGGTGAGTTTTCACCTGCTGTGCAAGAAGGCGCGCGCAGTACACAATATGGTAAAAAATTACAGGCCTTTCTTACTCAAGAACAGGCTTTACCGTTATTAATTAGTCTAGTTAAAACACATCAGCCTCAGTCCATGAGTTTCCTGTTTAAAGGTTCTCGTTATACCCACATGGAAACTTTGATGGCTGAATTGATGGAGAAACTTTAATGCTGTTATGGTTATTTGAGCAGCTTGCGGGTTATCACAGCTCGTTTCAGGTTGTTCGTTATTTAACGCTTCGTTCACTACTCAGTGTCTTAACGGCATTGGCCATTGGTCTGTTGCTTGGACCTGTGATGATCCGCAAATTGCAAGCTCTCAAATATGGTCAGGCAGTCAGTTCATTTGCACCTGAAAATCATGCCAAAAAAATGGGCACACCGACTATGGGCGGTGTGTTGATTTTACTGTCTATTGGGATTTCAACCTTACTTTGGGCCGATCTTTCAAACCCTTATGTATGGATTGTACTTGTCGTGATGGTGATCTTTGGTGCTGTGGGTTGGGCAGATGACTGGATTAAAATCCGTTATAAAGATAATGCCGGTCTACCTGCGAAGAAGAAATTCTTTTGGACTTCTGTGGCATCGTTAGGCGCCGGTATTGCGCTCTATGTGATTGCGACACAGCAAGCAAACCCAGTACATACCTCAAATATGTTGGATCTGCTGATTCCATTCTTTAAAGAAATTAGCATTCCGTTGTCTATTATTCCACTCGGTATTGGCTTTATTGTCTTTACTTATTTGGTGATTAACGGTGCATCTAATGCGGTGAACTTAACCGATGGTTTAGATGGTCTGGCGATTATGCCGATCGTTTTGGTTGCCGCAGGTTTAGGTGTATTTGCTTATCTGGCTGGTGATGTTCGTTTTGCCGATTATTTACATATCCCTTATGTGAAATACGCATCTGAACTTGTCGTGATCTGTGCGGCAATGATCGGTGCTGGTTTGGCATTCTTATGGTTTAATGCGCATCCTGCTCAAGTGTTTATGGGTGATGTCGGTGCCTTATCTCTAGGTGCGATGCTCGGTACGATCGCAGTCATGGTTCGTCAAGAAATCGTTTTTGCCATTATGGGCGGTGTCTTTGTGGTTGAAGCTATTTCTGTTTTCTTGCAAATTGGCTCACTGCGTATGCGGAACAAGCGTGTATTCTTAATGGCACCGCTGCACCATCACTATGAGAAAAAGGGATGGCGTGAAACTCAGGTGGTGATTCGTTTTTGGATTATCACAATTATGCTGGTAGTTTTGGGTCTAATGACTTTAAAATTACGTTAAGCAAATAAATAAACGAAACCGGCATTTGCTCCCACAGATGCCGGTTTTTTTATTTCAAAAATATAGTGGAGTAAATGATGAACCTGTTGATGTGTCCTGTATGCCGTGAAGCATTGAAACTCACAGAGCGGACATGGCGCTGTGAAAATAATCATAGCTATGATGTTGCAAAACAAGGCTATGTCAATTTACATGTGGTTCAACATAAACACAGTAAAAACCCGGGTGATACGCCTGAATCTGTACAGGCGCGTCGAGCATTTTTAAGTGCAGGTCACTATGCACCTTTGCAACAGACAGTAGTGGCTTTGATTCAAAAGTTACGTGTTGAAAACTTATTGGATATTGGCTGTGGTGAAGGCTATTACACCAATGCGATGCAAGCTGAAGTATTACAGTGTGTGGGTGTCGATATCGCTAAAAATGCAGTACAAGTGGCCGCTAAACTGAATAAAGAGGTGACTTGGGTGGTTGGGACAGGGGCAACCTTACCTGTATTAGATCATTCGATTGACTTGTGTACGAGTTTATTTAGTCCTATTCCTCAAGAAGAAATCCTTCGTGTGTTAAAGCCTGAGGGGCACTTGATGGTGGTTACACCTGCGCCAGAGCATCTTTATGCAATGCGTGAAGCCCTGTTTGAAGAAGTAAAACTACATGAACCGCATAAATTTGTGGAACAACTGGCGAATGATTTTGAATTGGAAAGTGAGCAAGTGGTACAAGCGAAAATGTCACTTTCTCAGCAGGATCTCAAAAACTTAATTGCAATGACGCCTTATGCCTATAAAGTGAAAGCTGAGCGTCGAGAAGCTCTAGAAAAAAATGAACAATTTGAGTTGCAAGCGCAGTATCAAATTTATCTCTTTAAAAAGAAATAATGCATTGGAAGTGATAAAAAAAGCCCTCGTTTGAGGGCTTTTTTTATGCAGCTTATTTACTGAACTTGATCGATGAGATGATCAAGTGCGTCAGTTTTATGCTCTGTACCTTGTGGTTTAGGCTGCATTGGTGGTGGCGCAGTCCGAGTAGGTGCAAGATTGGTTTCAGCAGCCCCTGGAAGATCTTCAAAATCATTTTGCGTAGCCTGTGGTTTTGGTACAACAGGAGCAGGACGATACAGCGGTTGAGCCATCGGCGGCGTTGCTGCACGATCTTGTTCAGGTTGACCTTGAGTCGCTTTAGCTGAATTGCGATTGATTGGATTTTTGGCATGAGTGTCTAAACGCACCCAAGCTTCAGGTGTGCCTTTAAGTGATTTCGCCATAAAATCTGACCAAATCGGCAGAGCTGCAACACCACCATATTCACGACGACCTAAGGTAGAGGGTTGGTCAAAACCGACCCAAGCCACAGTGACTAATTTTCCATTAAATCCAGCAAACCACGCGTCTTTTGCATCATTGGTTGTACCGGTTTTACCACCTAAATCACCGCGACCAATTTTTAATGCCGCACGACCTGTACCGTGTTGGATCACGTCACGCAAGATGTTCGCCATATCAAAGGCCGAACTTGACTTCAAAATTCGCTGAGCTTGTTTATAGTTTGCTGCTTCAGTATCTGAAATTTTCGATTCAGCAGGTTTATTATCCTGATTAGTGACTTCAATCACTTCATCATCCGGCGTGGTCGGATCTGCAGATTCAACTTCGTCCTTTTGATTGATACATTGAATACATGCATATTCAGGATTGGCTTGATAGATCACTTTGCCATAAGCATCTTCAATACGACTAATAAAGTGCGGTTGAATACGATATCCACCGTTGGCAAAAGTCGCATAACCTGTCGCCATTTGAATCGGCAACACCTGTGGGGTACCTAAAGCAATGGTGTAGTTACGTGGAATTTGGTTTTCTTGTAAGCCAAAATCCATAAATAATTGGCGAGTACGTTCAATTCCGACGACTTGTAATAAGCGAACAGAGACCGTGTTACGTGATAAATATAGGGCACGGCGTAGAGGAATCATCCCTAAATACCGACCGTCAGAATTTTTAGGCGTCCACTTGCCAATCGTAATTGGATTGTCATTGACCATGGAGTATGGAGTCATACCGCGTTCAAGTGCTAAAGCATAAACAAAGGGTTTAATGGTTGAACCCGGCTGACGCCAGCCTTGTAGAGCACGGTTAAATTTAGATTGATAAAAATTATAACCACCGACAATGGCTTCAATGCCACCATTATTGGGGTTGAGTGCGATTAATTGACCTTGCGCTTTTGGAATTTGCACCAAAGCCCATGAGCTTTTATCAGCATTCGGACGTAGGCGAATAATATCTTTTACTTTAACAATTTGTGAGGCTTTGCTTGGCGCATTGCCTACACTATTGGCATTGCGATAGGGACGTGCCCAAGACAGACCTGACCATGGAACAGTCACACTACTGCCGTCTTGCATCAACACTTCGATACTGGTGTTGTTGACTTTAGTGACTTCGGCAGGATAAGTGTTAGCATATGGGATAAAGTTTTTTAATGGCTCATCATGTGCTTCTGCACCACGCCAACCATGTCGTCTATCGTAAGCTTCAAGACCATCTTGCACAGCTTGCTCAGCATAGGCTTGGCGTTGGCTGTTGATGGTGGTATAGACTTTATAGCCAGAATCTGTCGCTTGTTCGCCAAACTTTTCTACAAGCTCAGAGCGAACCATTTCCCCGACATAGGGGAATTTGTTGCTGACTCCGCGGTCAAGCATATCGAGATTAATCGGTTCAGCAATTGCTTTTTGATATTCCGATTGATTGATATAACCCAATTGCAACATACGTCCTAAAATCCAATTACGACGCTCTAAAGCACGTTTTGGATTGGCTACAGGATTATATTTTGATGGTGCTTTGGGTAAGCCTGAAATCATTGCCATTTGAGCCAAGCTCAAATCTTGCAAGCTCTTGTTATAATAAATTTTTGCTGCTGCTGCGATCCCGTATGCATTTTTGCCCAAAAAGATTTTGTTAACATACAGCGTTAAAATTTCTTCCTTACTTAGATTTTGTTCAATTTTTCGAGCAAGGAAAACTTCGGTTAGTTTACGTTTTAAAGTACGCTCTGGAGTCAGATAATAGTTTTTTGCAACCTGCATGGTAATGGTTGAACCACCCGTTTGCACATCTGAGCCCGTAATACTTTCACTGACGGCACGCCCCAATCCTTTGAAACTAATTCCGCTGTGTTCAAAGAACGAAGAATCTTCCGCAGCTAAAAAGCCATGAATGAAATGAGACGGGATTTGGTCGTACTCTACAGGAACCGAAAGTTTGCCACCATATTCTGCAATCAGCTCATTATCAGCACTATAAACTTGCAATGGTTTTAATAATGGAGCCTTTTTTAAGATGGACATTTCAGGCAAAGACGGGGCAATATAGAGATACATGCCATAGAAACCCATTGGAATTGCGACCAAAACAATAATAATGGCCAAAAAAAATGGATGAACAAGGCCTGAACAAGATAGCTTTTTCATAACAAGTAAGTTTTAATAAGAGCTAATGGCAAACTAATTGGTGGTCAGTATATCCTTTCGATATACGGATTGTTAGATGAGTTATTGTATCTGTATAAAATTATAGACCAATGCTAATTAGTGGGTTAATTTTTTTGGGGATAAAAAAATAATAGGAATTATATTGTGCTCAGGTTATATCGTAAGCCAAATAAGGGGTTAATAGGAGTAGATATTAGTTCGACTTCTGTTAAGGTTTTGGAACTTTCTGTAAAGAGTGGGCGGTATTGGGTAGAAAGCTATGCTTTGGTGCCATTACCAGAAGGAAGTGTTGTTGAAAAGAACATATTGAATCCGGAAGCTGTCGGTGACTGTTTAGAGCGCGCAATTAATTTGGCCAATACGCAGACCACTAATGCAGCTTTGGCGGTTCCAACGTCGATGGTGATTACAAAAATCATCGAAATGGACGCAGATATGAACGATGATGAACGTGAAATTCAGATTCGTGATGATGCTGAGCAATATATTCCGTTCCCACTTGATGAAGCGAGCCTTGATTTTGAGGTCTTGCCAGATCGTCTGTCCAACCCAAATCGTGTCAATGTTTTGCTTGTCGCTACGCGTATTGAAAATGTTGAAGCGCGTGCGGAAGTCATTCAGCTTGCTGGTCTTACACCAAAAATTGGTGATGTAGAAAGCTTTGCAATTGAAAATGCATTTAAAGTTTTCTCAGATACTTTGCCAATGGGTGTGAATACCGTGGGTATTTTAGATATTGGTCATAGTATGACGACCTTATCTGTCATGCAGAATAACAAAGTGATTTATACCCGTGAGCAAGTGTTTGGTGGCAAACAGTTGACACAGGAAATTCAAAATCGCTATGCATTGTCTTTCGAAGAAGCAGGTCGTGCGAAAAAAACACGTGCCTTGCCAGATGATTATGATATCGAAGTCTTAGAACCCTTCTTAGAAGCTGTCGTTCAACAAGCAGCACGTTCTTTACAGTTCTTTTTCTCATCTTCACAGTTCAACGAAATTGACCATATTTTATTGGCAGGGGGGAATGCCAATATTCCGGGGCTTGCAAAATTACTTCAACAAAAATTGGGTTACCGCGTCACGATTGCCAATCCATTCTTACAAATGGGTTTTTCACCTCAAATTGATATTAAAAAAATTGAAAATGATGCCTCATCACTCATGGTGGCATGCGGTCTAGCATTGAGGAGTTTTGATTAATGGCAAAAATTAACTTGCTCCCTTGGCGTGATGAGCTAAGAGAGAAACGAAAAAAAGAATTTATTGCACTTTGTATTGGGGCTTTCTTAATTGGGGTAATTGGAGTTGGTTTAACATGGTTGTACTTTGATCACAAATTAAAAGATCAAGAACAAGCGAACCAATTGATTATCAGTCATAACCAAAACTTAGATGTTCAATTAAAGTCTTTGGATGGTTTACAAGAACAGCGTAATGCCATTATTGAACGAATGAAGTTGATTCAAGGCTTACAAGGTCAACGTCCAATCGCTGTACATCTTGTAGATGAATTGGTTCGTGTGACACCTGCCAATATGTACATCACAAAATTTGAACGTAATGGCGACAAATTTATGATCGAAGGGCGTGCGGAAAGTCCAAACACTGTTGCAGATCTACTGCGTAATTTGGAAGCATCACCTTGGTATCGTAATGCCTTCATGAGCTCATTCCTCGTGGCGGAAGAGAAAAAAGACAAAGCGCCGACGTCAGTGGTTCCTCGCGTAGAAGAATCTTATGGTGCATTTACTGTGACTGCTGATTTGGAGCAAATTGCGCAGCCGACCATTAATGATCCAGCAGCAAATGCAGGACAGTTAGCTTCATCGGCGCAAACATCTGACGCACAAACTGCAGCAACACCAACTCCGGAGGCTGCAAAATGAGTCGTGATGAATTTGAACAATTGAATCAAGATGCTGTGGTCATTCCGAAAAAGAAAATGACTTTTGATAAGTTTGTACAGCAGTTCAATACGCTAGATCCGAATAACTATGGTAGTTGGCCAATTTCAGTCAAAATTACATGTTGGATTTTTATCATTATCCTTGTGGCAATTTTGGGCTATTTCTTGGCGATTAAAGGCAAGATTGAAGCTATTTCAAGTGCCAATGCACAAGAACAAAATTTGTTAAATGAGTTTCGTGAAAAAGATTCAAAACTACGTAATTTGCAACAATATCAATTGCAGTTGCAGGATATGGAAGCACGTTTTAATCAACAGTTAGAACAATTGCCGAAAGAAACTGAAATTCCAGGTTTGGTTGAAGATATCAACTTAACAGGCGTGAATTCTGGATTGAAATTTAAAATTATTCGTCTTGAGCCTGAAGTGAAGCAAGAATTCTTTACGGAACAGCCAATTCGTATTGAAGCAACAGGTGATTACCATGCCTTTGGTTCATTTGTAAGTGGTATTGCAGGGCTTTCACGGATTGTGACATTGCATAATTTAACGATTACAGCAACTGAAAATAAAGAAAAGAACTCAGATATTCCAAAAATTGACTATGTGATTTCTGCAAAAACATATCGTTATGAAGGGAATGCTGAGCAGTCATCTAATACTGAAGCAAATAGCACCGATGGGAAAGGCACTCAGAATAGTAAAAATAAATCTATGAATAATTCAAAGAAAAGTAAGGGGGCTAAGTAATGAAAATAACTAAGTTTACATTTGCTTCTCTTGCTGTTTTCTTTTTAGCAGGTTGTGAATCACGTATCGATGTAGTCAATCAAGAGATGGCAAATATACGCAATCAAGCGCCACTAGCGATTGAACCTGCGCCAGATTTTGTACCTGTCGAAACTTTTAATTATGCGGCGCATTCTTTAAAAAGTCCGTTCTTGCCAAGTTCCTTGGCAGCAGAACTTAAAATCATGGCAGGCAAGCGTGTTTATCCAAACTTGAGTCGTCAGCCTCAACCTTTGGAGAGTTATGCACTCGAAACCCTGAATATGAAGGGTAGTATGCGTAACCAATCTGGGCAAATATTAGCCTTGATTCAGACACCTGATGGTGAAGTTGAGCGTATTCAACGTGGAAGTTATATGGGGCTCAATCATGGTCGAGTGGTAAATATTACCCCGACTCAAATTGATTTGATTGAGATTATTCCGGATGGGCGAGAAGGATATGTAGAGCGTCCTAGAAGTCTCATATTAATTGGACCAGCACCTTAAGCTTAAAGGAATAAAAATGAAGAATAGTGTACAAGATTTTATTTTTGGGGATGGCAATACAATGAATCATGTGTTTCGTCAGTTTTCGATGGGGGCTGTTGCAATGGCGATGATGCAAGTTGCCAATGCTCAGGTGAGTGTAACCAATGTGGTACCAATGCAAATTCCAGGTCAAGGGACTGAAATTCGCGTGATGTTTAATGGCTTGCCGCCGCAACCACAAGCTTATCAACTCGATCAACCATCACGATTGGTTTTAGACTTTGATAAAGCACAACAAAATTTAAAACAAAGTTCAATTCCTGTTGCAACGGCTGAAGCGAGCACTGTGGATGTGAGTTCGGATGCACAACGTGCGCGCTTAACTGTGAATTTAGCCAATGCTGGCGCTTTTACCACGCGTGTTGAAGGTAATACCTTTATTTTAAAAATCAACTCTGCACAAGCTGCAAATTATGTACAGCCTGTAGCACAACGTCAGCAACAGGGCATCTCAAATATTGGTTTCCACCGTGGTTCTAATGGTGAAGGTCAAGTTGTTGTTGATTTACTCGGTGGAAATACTCCCGTTGATGTTCAACAGCAAGGCAGTAAAGTGGTGATCCGTACTTTAGGCAATAAAGTACCTGCACATTTGACTCGCCGTTTAAATGTCAATGATTTTGCAACACCTGTTGCAACGGTAGATGCACATAATGATGGCGGTAATGGTGTGATTACCATTCAGTCGACGGGCAGCTATGAATATATGGCGTACCAAACTGATAATAAATTAACGGTAAGTTTGAAACGTCCGGAAGATAAGAATCCATTACGTCCTAAAGCTGCCAATCATTATACCGGTAAGAAGATTTCATTAGACTTCCAAGATATTGAAGTACGTCGTGTGCTGCAACTTTTGGCTGATTTCACTGAAATCAATATGGTTGCTGCTGATACGGTTCAAGGAAATATTACACTTCGCTTAAAAGATGTGCCTTGGGATCAAGCACTAGATATCGTATTGAAAACCAAGAATTTGGACAAACGTCGTAATGGTAATGTGATTTGGATTGCGCCTGTGTCTGAGTTGATTAAAGCGGAAGAAGAAGAAGCAAAAGCCTTACGTCAAAGTATGAAGTTGGCACCATTACAGACTGAATATTTAACGTTAAGCTATGCAAAAGCTGCTGAGATAGAGAAGCTGATTACGCAGTCTAAAACTGCGGGTAATAGCGGTTCGTCAAATAATAGTAATAATGCTGATGATGATCGGGGTAATTTGTTAAGTCCACGCGGAACGATTTCTGCAGATACGCGTACAAATACACTGATTATTAATGATACCGCGCAAAACATTGATCAGATTCGTAAGATGGTGGATTTGCTTGATGTATCAGTCAAGCAGGTCATGGTCGAAGCACGTATTGTAAAAGCTTCTACCGACTTTACCAAAGAAATGGGTGTGAAATGGGGTCTCTTGTCTCAAGGGATTAACCAAAATGACCATTTATTGGTGGGTGGTAGTGATACTACGCTTTGGGACTTAAAAACACCGGATGATGATGGTAAATATACGATTCAACGTCCAAGTAACTTAAACGTGGACTTAGGTGTGACTACTGCAGGTGCCAGTCGAATTGCGTTCGGCTTAATTAGTCTTTCTGATTTTATGTTGGATTTAGAGCTTTCTGCTTTACAAGCGGATGGTTATGGTGAAGTCATTTCTACACCTAAGGTACTGACAGCGGATAAACAACCTGCCAAAGTTGCATCAGGTCAAGAAATTCCGTATCAAACCACAACGGGTACAGGTTCAAATGCAACTTCTTCTACCGAGTTTAAAGAAGCTTTATTAAGTTTGGATGTCACGCCTAGCATTACTCCAGATGGTAAAGTGCAAATGAAGCTGAATATCAAGAGCGACTCACCAGCAGGATATGCACAAAATGGTGAAATTATCCTGAATAAAAATGAAATTAATACCGATGTCTTAGTCAACAATGGTGAAACTGTTGTGCTCGGCGGTATTTTTAATCAGGAAACACAAAGTAAGCAAATTAAAGTACCGTTCTTAGGTGATATTCCTTATGTAGGTCGCTTATTCCGTAAAGATTTGAAAAGCGATGCAAAAAATGAGTTACTGATTTTTGTTACTCCGCGAATTGTTAATGACAGTGTTACCAGAAATCATTAATATATTTTCAATTTAACAAAAGAAATAGGTGACTCCTTGCCAAGCAAAGAGTTTGAAACCCTACCAAATATCTATTTGGTAGGGCCGATGGGGGCAGGAAAAACAACCGTAGGGCGACATTTAGCAGAATTGTTAGGACGTGAATTTCTAGACAGTGATCATGAAATTGAACGTAAAACAGGTGCGACTATTCCTTGGATTTTTGAAAAGGAAGGGGAAAAAGGCTTTAGAAGTCGTGAAACGAATGTCATTGATGAGTTAACTGCAAAGAAACAACTGGTCTTGGCGACTGGCGGTGGTGCTGTGACTCAGCCCCCAAATCGTGAATTTTTAAAACAACGTGGTATTGTTGTTTATCTATATACTCCGGTGGAAATTCAGTTACAACGAACCTACCGCGACAAAAATCGCCCACTTCTTCAAGTGGAAAATCCAGAGCAAAAGCTACGAGATTTATTGGCTGCCCGTGATCCTCTTTATCGTGAAGTCGCGCACTATATTATTGAAACCAATCAAGGTGCTGCGAGAGATCTTGCGCAAAAAATTTTTAATTTAATTGTTTCACAAAATATATCTCGTTAGAAAAGGTTAAATTCATGCAAACCTTACATGTTGAACTCGGTGATCGTCGCTACCCTATTTTTATTGGGAGTGACCTTAATCCACAAACTTTACTTGAGCCTTATGTTCAGGGTAAACAAGTGATGATTGTCTCTAATACCACAGTTGCACCGCTCTATTTAAAACATTATGTAGAAGCAATTGAGGCATTAGGGAAAACTGTTGCGACATGTATTTTGCCTGATGGTGAAAAGTATAAAAATTTAGACCATTTGAATTTAATTTTTGATGCCTTGCTTGAAGCAGGCTTTAACCGCGATTGTACGGTTTTGGCATTAGGTGGTGGTGTTATTGGAGATATGACCGGTTTTGCCTCTGCATGCTATCAACGTGGTGTATATTTTATTCAAGTGCCGACGACTTTACTTTCTCAAGTGGATTCAAGTGTTGGTGGCAAAACAGGGATTAACCATCCACTAGGTAAAAACATGATTGGTGCCTTTCAGCAACCCCAAGTGGTCCTTGCGGATATGGCGCAATTAAAAACTTTGCCAGCGCGTGAACTTTCTGCAGGTTTGGCTGAAGTGATCAAATATGCGTTGTTGGGTGATGTTGAATTCTTAACTTGGCTTGAACAGCATATGGATGCTTTAGTTGCAGGTGATGCAACTTTGTTGGCTGAAGCGGTTTATCGTTCATGTGCCCATAAAGCGCGTATTGTGGCCAATGATGAAAAAGAACAAGGTGAGCGTGCGTTATTAAACTTGGGTCATACCTTTGGCCATGCGATTGAATCGTACTTGGGGTATGGTGAATGGTTACATGGCGAAGCCGTTGCAACAGGGATGGTGATGGCTGCAGATTTGTCCCATCGTATGGGCTGGATCACAGTTGAAGATTTAGAGCGTACAAAAAAAATCATTTTACGTGCACAATTACCGATAGTTTGTCCTAAAATTCCGCTAGAGGAATTTTTGGCGTATATGTCCCATGATAAAAAAGTATTGAATGGGCAATTACGACTTATTTTACTGAAATCATTAGGTCAGGCCATCATCACCAAAGAGTTTGATGTCGAATTAATGAAACAGGCAATTTTGGCAAATCAGGCAGAGTAGGTACATCATGGCAGCGCGGCAGTCTCAATGGCAAAAAGTTCATCACTACACATGGTTGGTGGGTGGAGCTGTGTGTCTGTTCGCTGCATTGGTTTTTTGGGCGATTACAGATACCAAAGAATTGGTTGAAGTTGAAAAACAAGCGGAAACCGAAGTCGATTTACAAATTCAGCCAGAGAAAGTGGCAGCAATGTCCCATCTTGGTGCATTAAATGACGAAGTGCGTCCGCTTGATATGACGACCCGTGTGGTTGCTACGGCTCAACATGAACCAGAATTTCGCGGCACTAAATTTATCAATGATTCTGTCAAGCTTTATGGTATTGAATTGTTTAGGGTTTCTGAAGAAGATATTTTAAAAAGCTTCTTACGCAAGCAGCCTGAGCGTCACAAATTTATTTATCTACGTCTTTCTGGTGAAGATCATCCTGAGCAATACGTCATTTTAACAGGACCATATTCGTCTCAAAATGATGCGAAAACTGCAATGTCGAGCCTCAATATTGCTTTGCCTGCATCAATTAAACCTAAGGTTGTGGAATTTAAACAATATCAAGCATATGTGAATGACTTAGGCGCGGAAGAAATGTCGTCGAGTCAAAAGTTATATGCTGTTAAATTAAAGTCTGTGCCTTTACCGAAAATTGATGAAGCTCAAATCGCAGCACGAAAAGCAGCGGCTGCAGCGACAGTAACAACTCCAGCTAATGCAACAACAAGTACTACGGTGACTCGCCGTGATTCTGAAGGGAATGTGATTGATGTGCAAAAATCACAAAGTAGTGTAGATGCACCACGTCCAAAACCTGCACCGGTAGAGCAAGAAGTAACCGATCCATTCAATTAGTTCTAAAATAGCGCAAGATGTCTTAGGGAAAGTCTAAACTGCACAGAAAAAGTGCATAAAATTATAAAAGAACAATTTAAATTATTTGTTATAACCAAAAAATGTTTGTAATCAGCCATCTTAGGAGAAAACGCATCAAGTTGGCATGTAAATTGCTTAATTGGTGCGTAAATTGAACTTTTCTCCCTGTTTTGGCGCGAAAATGATTCGATAAAAGTGCGAAGTCATTAATCCAGTCGTTATCCCTGATCTGAACTGCAAAAGCAGAAAATTTGACTTTTATTCATGCATCTAAGGTGAATTCGGTTTATCTTAAGGGTGTGAATAAGAAATAATTTTGCTCGACAGAACAATTCATGTGAGTAAGTTAAGACGAATCGCAACAAGAAATTAGTTTGTTAAGTGCTCGAAAGAGCTGTAAAGAAAAGAAGGGTACGCTATGCACATGCCATCGCCTAATACTGTAGCTCCCGCTCAAGGTTTATACCAACCGGATGAGTTTAAAGATAACTGTGGTTTCGGTTTAATCGCCCATATGCAGGGTGATGCAAGCCATGATCTCGTCAAAACCGCAATGCATAGTTTAAGTTGTATGACCCACCGTGGTGGTATTGCCGCAGATGGTAAAACCGGTGACGGCTGCGGTCTACTCCTTGCTATGCCCAAAGAATTTTTCCGTGAAGAAGCGAAAAAACTCAGTGACATTACATTGAGTGAAATCTTTGCTGTGGGTACGGTATTTCTAAACCTAGACCCTGCATTAGCCGCACATGCAAAACAAATTTTAACCAAAGAAATCGAAGACGAAGGTTGTAAAGTCATCGCTTGGCGTGTTGTGCCAACCAATAACGATGCATTGGGTTCAATCGCGATGCAGTCATTGCCTGCATTTGAACAAATTATCGTGAATTGCCCAATGGGTGTTTCAGAGGTTGAATTCAACCGTAAGTTGGTGATGGCACGTCGTCGTGCAGAACAACAGCTGACTGCTGACCCATACTTCTATGTAACCACTTTATGCTCAACTGTGATCAGCTATAAAGGTTTGATGATGCCAGCAGCCATTGCTGATTTCTATACCGATCTTGCTGATGAGCGTTTAAAGTCACACATTGTTGTGTTCCATCAGCGTTTCTCAACTAATACCTTGCCTCGTTGGCCATTGGCTCAGCCGTTCCGTTACTTAGCACACAATGGTGAGATCAATACCATTACCGCCAACCGTAACTGGGCGATGGCACGTACACCAAAATTTGAAAACCCATTGCTGCCGGGTTTAACTGAGCTGAATCCAATCGTAAACCGTACAGGTTCGGATTCTTCAAGCTTAGATAATATGCTGGAAATCCTTGTCGGTGGTGGTATGGACTTGTTCCGTGCGCTACGCATGTTGGTTCCACCTGCTTGGCAAAACGTTGAAACTTTAGATGCGGACTTACGTGCATTCTACGAATTCAACTCGAAGCATATGGAAGCATGGGATGGTCCAGCAGGTCTGGTAATTCAAGATGGTCGTCATGCGATTTGTATGCTTGACCGTAATGGTTTACGTCCAGCACGTTGGGTGATTACCAAAAATGGTTACATCACCTTGGCATCAGAAATTGGTGTTTGGGGTTATGAACCTGAAGACGTTGTGTCTAAAGGTCGTGTCGGTCCGGGTCAAATCTTGGTGATTGATACCTTTACCGGCAAAATGCTCGATACTCAAGATGTGAGTAATCACCTCAAACGTATGCGTCCGTACCGTCAGTGGTTACGTGAAAACTCAGTACGTGTGCAAGGCAGTCCAGAGCTCGAAGAATATTTATGTGACCAAGGCTTAAAAGGCGATGACCTGAAAGCTTCACAAAAAATGTTCATGGTGACATTTGAAGAACGTGACCAATTGCTTCGTCCAATCGCTGAAAGTGGTCAGGAAGCCGTGGGCTCAATGGGTGATGATACGCCAATGGCAGTATTGTCTCGTCAAGTCCGCCATGTGTCTGACTACTTCCGTCAGCAGTTCGCTCAGGTTACGAATCCGCCAATCGATCCATTACGTGAATCGATCGTAATGTCGTTAGAGACATGCCTCGGCCGTGAACAAAATGTATTTGAACAAGGTCCAGAGCATGCAGATCGTCTGATCATTTCAAGCCCAGTATTGTCAAATTCGAAAATGCATCAAATCCGTACCCTTGGCCGTAAAGGTTACGAAATTGCAGACATCGACCTGAACTATGCAGAAGATGAAGGCTTAGAAGCTGCTATCGCGCGTATTTGTGAAGAATCAGCACAAGCGATTCGCGATGGAAAAACATTACTTGTATTGTCTGATAAGAAAATCCGTCAAGGTTTCTTACCTGCCAATGCCTTAATGGCAACTGGCGCGGTTCACCACTATTTAATCAATGTGGGTCTTCGTACTGATGCCAACATTATTGTCGAAACTGGTTTGGCACGTGATGCACACCAGTTTGCGGTGATTCTTGGTTTCGGTGCGACAGCGATTTATCCGTACCTAGCTTATGACGTGATCAATGACTTAATCGCGAAAGGCGAGTTGTTGGGTGACCCAATCCATGCGCAAGCGAACTTCCGTAAAGGTATTGAGAAAGGCTTATTGAAAGTACTTTCTAAGATGGGTATTTCTACTGTTGCCTCTTACCGTGGCGGTCAGTTGTTTGAAGCAGTCGGCCTTTCTGATGAAGTGGTTGCAAAATGCTTTACTGGCGTACCAAGCCGTATTAAAGGCGCAACATTCTCTGATCTAGAAAATGACTTGAAAAAATTGGCAGATTTGGCATGGAAATCACGTAAGCCAATCGATCAAGGCGGTATGCTGAAATTTGTATTCGGTAAGGAATATCACGCATTTAACCCAGACGTGATCAATGCGCTGCATAAATCTGTGCGTTCTGGTAATTATGCGGACTTTAAAGAATACGCAGAACTAGTGAATAACCGTCCAATCGCGACGATTCGTGACTTATTCAAGCTGAAAACAGATCAATCGATTGCACTCGATCAAGTTGAATCCGTAGAAGAAATTCTGCCACGTTTTGACTCGGCAGGGATGTCTTTAGGTGCTTTGTCACCTGAAGCACACGAAGCTATTGCAATTGCAATGAACACTATTGGTGGTCGTTCGAACTCGGGTGAGGGCGGCGAAGATCCAGCGCGTTATGGCACAATCCGTAACTCGAAAATCAAACAAATTGCATCTGGCCGTTTTGGTGTGACCCCTGCATATCTAACTTCTGCAGAAGTCCTTCAAATTAAAGTGGCTCAAGGTGCAAAACCAGGTGAAGGTGGTCAGTTGCCGGGCGGTAAAGTGAATGGCTTAATTGCACGTTTACGTTACTCAGTACCGGGTGTGACATTAATTTCTCCGCCACCGCATCACGACATCTACTCAATCGAAGATTTATCACAGTTAATTTTCGATTTAAAACAGGTTAACCCACAGGCGATGGTGTCCGTTAAGCTGGTTTCTGAGCCGGGTGTCGGTACGATTGCGGCAGGTGTAGCAAAAGCATACGCAGACTTCATTACCATTTCTGGTTATGACGGCGGTACAGCGGCTTCTCCACTTTCTTCAATTCACCATGCAGGTTCTCCATGGGAGCTTGGTCTATCTGAGGCGCATCAGGCGCTACGTGTGAACGATCTGCGTGGCAAAGTCCGTGTACAAACTGATGGTGGCTTGAAAACAGGTCTAGACGTTGTGAAAGCAGCGATTCTTGGGGCTGAAAGTTTCGGTTTTGGTTCTACACCGATGATCGCATTGGGTTGTAAATACCTGCGTATTTGCCATTTAAACAACTGTGCGACCGGTGTTGCAACTCAGCAAGACCATTTACGTCAGGAACACTATATCGGTGAGCCTGAAATGCTGATCAACTTCTTCCACTTTATTGCGGAAGAAACACGTGAATGGTTAGCAGCGCTAGGCGTTTCAAGTCTGAAAGATTTGATTGGTCGTACAGATTTACTGGAAATGCTTCCGGGTGAAACTGAAAAACATGCACACCTTGATTTGAGCGCATTGCTCCAATCGCATCCTGCGGCTGAAGGTAAAGCTCAGTACTGTGAAGTACAAGGCAATGCACCATTCGATAAAGGCTTATTGGCTGAGAAAATGGTAGCTGAAATGCTGCCAGCGATTGAAGCAGGCACAGGCGGTGAATATAGCTTCACTATCGGTAACTGTGACCGTTCAATTGGCGCGCGTATTTCGGGTGAGATTGCAAAACGTTATGGCAACCTCAGTATGGAAGCGCACCCTGTTAAAGTTAAATTAACAGGGACTGCAGGTCAGTCATTGGGTGTTTGGAACGCCGGTGGTTTACACATCAGCCTAGAAGGCGATGCGAATGACTACGTGGGTAAAGGTATGGCTGGTGGTCGTATCTCGATCTTCCCACCGAAAGGTTCACCGTTCCAAACGCAAAATACTGCGATTATTGGTAACACCTGTTTGTATGGTGCAACAGGCGGTAAATTGTTTGCTGCAGGTACAGCAGGCGAGCGTTTTGCTGTACGTAACTCAGGTGCGTTTGCCGTGATTGAAGGTGCAGGCGACCACTGCTGTGAATACATGACAGGTGGTATCGTGACTGTATTGGGTAAAGTGGGTCATAACTTTGGTGCGGGTATGACAGGCGGTTTCGCTTACGTGCTCGACCTTGATAATGACTTTGTAGACCATTACAACCACGAACTGATTGAATTGAACCGTATCTCTACAGAGTCGATGGAAGAACATAAAGAGTTCTTGTGCCGTATCTTAGATGAACATATTAAAGAAACAGGTAGTGCTTGGGCGTATAAGATCCGCAACGAGTTTGACTTCTATAGCCGCAAATTCTGGCTTGTGAAACCAAAAGCTGCTAATTTGCAGACTTTGTTGAAAACAACTCAAGCTGATCCACAATAATTCCACTACTGCAGATTTGATAGGCAGGTGTAAGTCCAAACATGCTTACACCTACCCACGGAGAGAGACATGGCAGAGCGCCTAAATAATGACTTTCAGTTCCTGGATGTAGCACGCCAAGATCCAGAGAAAAAAGATCTAGTTGTCCGCAAAGCAGAATTTGTGGAAATCTATAAACCGTTTACAGCTGAAGTTGCAAAAAACCAAACGCACCGCTGCTTAGGTTGCGGTAACCCGTATTGTGAATGGAAATGTCCAGTACATAACTACATTCCAAACTGGTTAAAACTAATTGCAGAAGGTCGCATTTTCCAAGCGGCAGAATTGTGTCATCAAACCAACACCTTGCCTGAAGTTTGTGGTCGTGTGTGCCCACAAGACCGTTTATGTGAAGGCGCGTGTACGCTAAATGACGGCTTTGGTGCAGTCACCATTGGTAATGCTGAAAAATACATTAACGATACAGCCTTTGCATTGGGCTGGCGTCCAGATATGTCACACGTTAAGTGGACAGACAAAAAAGTTGCGATTATTGGTGCAGGCCCTGCTGGCCTTGGCTGTGCCGATATTCTTGTACGTAATGGTGTGAAACCAGTTGTATTTGACAAACGCCCTGAAATTGGTGGTTTGCTGACTTTCGGTATTCCAGAATTCAAAATGGAAAAAGACGTAATGAAACGTCGCCGTGAGATTTTCTCTGGCATGGGCGTTGAATTCCGTCTCAATACTGAAATTGGTACAGATGTGACCATTGATCAGCTATTGGCTGATTACGACGCTGTATTCATGGGTATGGGAACTTATACCTACATGAAGGGCGGTTTCGCGGGTGAAGACCTTGTTGGTGTGCATGATGCACTGGATTTCTTGATTGCCAATGTGAACCGTACGCAAGGTTGGGAAAAAGATCCATCTGAATACATCAGCATGGAAGGTAAAAAAGTGATTGTTCTGGGTGGTGGGGATACCGCGATGGACTGTAACCGTACCTCGATCCGTCAAGGTGCCGAATCCGTTGTCTGTGCCTACCGTCGTGATGAAGAAAACATGCCGGGTTCACGTCGTGAAGTGAAAAATGCGCGTGAAGAAGGCGTGGATTTCCAATTTAATCGTCAGCCGATTGAAATTGTAGGTGAAAATGGCAAAGTGACGGGTGTTAAAGTTGTGACTACACAGCTAGGTGCACCTGATAGTCGCGGTCGTCGTAGCCCTGAACCAGTTCCGGGTTCAGAAGAAATTTTACCAGCAGATGCAGTATTGCTTGCCTTCGGTTTCCGTACCAGCCCTGCAGATTGGTTTACTACATCAAACATTAGTATGGATGGTTCAGGTCGCGTCATTGCTGCTGAACAGCAAGAATTTAAGTTTCAAACATCGAATCCGAAAATTTTTGCCGGCGGTGATATGGTCCGTGGATCTGACCTTGTGGTAACCGCAATCTGGGAAGGTCGCCAAGCTGCAGAAGGTATTCTTGACTACTTAGATGTTTAAGTCATGACATGCCAGTGATTGCATTGGATTTATTCAAAAAACTCGCTTCGGCGGGTTTTTATTTTTTGGAATTTACCTCAAATGACAAGTAAATGGATTTTGCAGATAAATACGCTGAAAAGTTGTCAGACAGCGCTTTAGAATGGTGAATTATGCAAGTGTGCTAGCACATTTTGCCATGTGTGAAAGAGCTTAGGAATTACATACTGCGATCATGATCTAAATTTTAGGAAGCGACCATGACGCAAGTGACGACACAAAAAACATATCTAAATCGTCCTAAAGCCATTGGCATTACGGTACGTCGAGCACAATTCAATCCTAAAGCGATTCGCCGGCATTATTTTGCCAACTCACCGGTGATGTCGCATTTGTTGACGGCATTGTCATCGACCTTTCCCATTGGTGAGCAATTCTTTGTGCATAGCGTGCGTAATGTACGCGATAAAGTCAGTGATGAAAAATTACAAGCTGAGATCGCAGCATTCATTGGGCAAGAAGCGATGCATTCCAAAGCCCATGCTGAATTTAACGATGCTTGGCGCAGTGAAACCTATAATTTAGATCGTTTCCAGGCATGGTTGGCACGTAAAGACAGTTATGTAAAAAACTTACATCCAAAGATTCAACTTGCAATCACCTGTGCATTTGAACATTTTACCGCTTTGCTTGGTGGCTATATTTTAAGACATCCTGAAGTACTGAGTACTTTAGATGATGATGCAGTGAAACTTTGGGTTTGGCATGCGATTGAAGAAATTGAGCATCGCGCAGTGGCATTTGATGTATATCAACATGTGTATGGTGATGACAAAATACGCCGCATGATTATGCGCAGTGTGACCACGGGTTTTGCAAGTCTTACGTTTTATTCTGCAACGAAGCTATTTATGCAGGATAAGAAAAAAAGTTTGCCGAAGGTTGGTGGAAATATATTCGGGGCGTATTTATTGGCAAAAATGTTTATTCAATTGACGCCAGAATATTTGTCATATTACAAAGCAGAATTCCATCCGAGCGAAATTGATTACAGTCAGATCGTGAAATATTGGAAAGAACGCCTTGCTGATGAATATCAAATGGAAAGTTTTCAGACTGAAATTACACCGCAATTGTATAGTTAATTCAAAATGTTAAAAAAGCCCGAGTCGTGGGCTTTTTTTATGTTAAATATTTTTCGAGTAGATCAGTTTAATCACAAAGAAAATACATAATTCATTCGAAAAATAAGGTTAGAATGAATTTATTTAAACAATTACAAATAAATACTTGAGGTTAAGGGTTATGAATTCAATGAAAAAAAGCATGCTCGCAATCGCATTAGTCAGTACGTTGACCCTGAGTGGTTGTGGCTATAACACATTACAAGTCAAAGACGAGGCCGTTACAGCAGCATGGTCTGAGGTGCAAAACCAATATCAACGCCGTGCAGATTTGGTACCTAACCTTGTCAATGTGGTTAAAGGTTACGCGAAACATGAGGAACAAGTACTGACCGAAGTGACTCAAGCACGTGCCAATGTTGCGGGCTTAAAAGTGGATAAGGAAGTTTTGGAAGATCCAGCACTGTTCCAAAAATATCAAGAAGCTCAAGCGCAGATGACCAGCGCACTTTCACGTTTAATTGCAGTCTCGGAAAATTATCCAGACTTAAAGGCCAATGAGCAATTCCGTGATTTACAAGTTCAGTTAGAAGGCACTGAAAACCGGATCGCTGTCGCACGTAATCGCTACATTACTACGGTACAAGACTTTAACGGCTATGCACGCCAGTTCCCGCAAGTGATGACGGCTAAAGTCATTGGTATGGATACAAAGCCTAACTTTAGCGCAGAGCAAAGTGCACAAACTGCACCGAAAGTTGATTTTAATTAATTGGCGTCACTGCATTGTGAGGTGGGCTGATGGTGGATTTTGAGCTAAAACATACAGGTTTGTTGTGGTTGCAGCGCATGGTTTTAGCATGCTTATTGTGTGTGGTGGGTTTCACACATGCAGAAACTGCCACCGCTACAGATGTAGATGCTGAAACTGTTGTTGTCGGTAAAATATTAAAAGATCAGCAGTCAGCTACGCAAAAAGAAACAACAACACAGCCTGAAATCAAAATTCAGCAGCCGAATATCGCCAATGATATGGCAGATGGCGAGTCGATTCGTGGCTTGCCGACGCTCAATGAACCTGTAGTTGATGAGGCAAACTTACTTTCTGCTGCTGAAAAGCAAGCCATTAGCCAGAAAATTTTACAGTTACACGAACAAGGCAAGGCACAAATTGGCGTCGTGATTGTGCCAACCACAGGTCAAGAAGATATTTTTGATTACGCCATGCGTGTTGCAGAAAAATGGCAACTCGGTTCAGCAAAACGTGACAATGGGATATTGATGGCGATTGCTGTGAATGATCACAGAATTCAAATCCTGACGGGTTATGGGCTGGAAGGAATCATGCCCGATATCATCGTGAGTCGCATTATTCGAAATCAAATCACACCGTATTTTAAGCAAGCTCAGTATGCTCAAGGCATTGATGCTGGCTTAACAGAAATAACCAATATTTTAAATCAAGACCCTGAAGTTGCAGCTCAAGCAGCCCAAGAGCTAAAAGAACGTCAGGAACAAGCCTTACACGAGCAACAAGCCAAAGAGAAAACGTTTACAACGGTTCTCATCATTTTGGTGATTGGTATATTTGCGTCTTTTATAGTGGGTAAGCGCTTAAGTGCCTCAACTGCTGCTGTTGCGGGTATCGTTGCGGGTTTGGTCAATGGTGCAGGTCTACTCACCAGTTTGTTGATGGGTGGAGCAATTTTCTTTTTACTGATCACTGCGATTGCTCAAACCATTTTTCAAATGTTCCTTGCCGGTGGTGGGGGCGGTGGAGGCCGTAGCGGAGGTGGTGGCTTTGGTGGCGGAGGCTATAGCGGAGGCGGTGGTGGCTTTGGCGGTGGGGGAGCATCAGGTTCATGGTAACGAAAACAGAAACAACAGAAATTGTCACCTGTCCTAAAACACAGGAAATACAGCAACCAAGTTTTAAACGCTGGTTGAAGCACTTCTTTTATATGCCTGCAGCAAACCGTTTTTTTAATAAGCAAGATCAGCAGGCTATTGCACAAGCGGTGACAGAAGCTGAACATGGCCATGTGGGTGAAATACAAGTGGTGATTGAAGGGCATATTCCGTCAAACCAAGCTTATTATCAAAATACCCGCGCACGTGCTGAACAGCTCTTTGCGGAACTGGGTGTGTGGGATACAGAATTTAATAGTGGTGTTTTGCTTTATTTAAACTTATGTGAACGTCAGGTGGAAATTGTCATTGATCGTGGGATGAGACAGGCAACCAATGCCCAAGTGTGGCAGGCTATTTGCGCGCGAATTATCCAAAACATGCAAAATAAACAATACCGAACAGCTTTGACGGCAGGTGTAAAAGAGATTGGTGAAGTGATGGATCACTTTTATGCAGGGAAGTCAGTAGATAGAACGAATGAAATTGCAAATGAGCCCATTATTTTGCGCTAAAAAACGGTGATAAAGTGACACAAATCGTCACTTTTAAACACAAAAAGAGACGTAATGATTACAAAAAATAAAAATATTTTTTTAAAGTGCTGTTTTTTCTGTCATTTTCACTATAATAAATCTTGGCACGCTCTGTGCTATTTATAAAACAAGCTACATAGCTTTATTAAATAATTAAATTAAAAAACATTTGTGGAGAATGTTATGAACGCTCAAAAAGGTTTTACCCTTATTGAATTAATGATCGTTGTTGCGATCATTGGTATTTTGGCTGCAATTGCGATTCCGCAATACCAAAACTATATTGCTAAGTCACAAGTTAGCCGTGTAATGTCTGAAACTGGTGGTTTAAAAACTGTTGTTGAAAACTGTGTAAATGAAGGCCGTACGGCTGCCTTTATTACAAACATTGCTGCTACTGGTACAGTAGCTGCGGATGACTGTGAACTTGGCGCAACAGCTTCTACACTTCTAGTAGGTGCTGGTCAAACTCCAGCTGTAGCTGCAGTAACTGGTCAAAATGGTTATCCTGAAGTAGAGTTCGATGCCGGTGTTGCAACTATTACTGGTACTTTTGGTAGTGGTGCTGCTGCAACTATTTCTACTGCTGGTACTAATGAGCTAATTTGGACTCGTTCAGCTGAAGGTACTTGGACTTGTACTACAACTGTTCCATCTAAATTCCGTCCAAATGGCTGTACAGCTTCTAGCTAATTGCTAAATAAAAAAAGCTCTCTTTATGAGGGCTTTTTTTATGGAAATGAAAATATTGAAAACATTACTGTTAATTTTTCTGACAAACTTTTTAATTTATATGTTCTGTCTGATTTTCAATTTAGATAGAACTATTTTAAATATAGATTATCTGTTTGTTGCAGGGTTAATATTATTCCATTACAAAAAAATGGCACATGCTTTGTGGTGCTTAGTTTTTATATCTGATGTCTTGCTATGCATCCATCAAATTTTTCCATTTTTTCGTTTGGAGGATATTCTCTATATTTCTAAATTTATTTGGATTTCTTCAATTTATTATCAGATCGCATGTATTGGATTTTTAGGTTATGCAATATTGCATTGCGTATTGCAGGAAAAAATCAAAATAAATAAGCAGGCTTATTTAAGTATATTTATTTTAACGAGTTTTTTTTATATTTCGCAAACGATATATTTGACCATATATCCTTTAAAAAAAATTAATTTTATATCAAGCCAAACATTAGAGTTTATTAATTTTCAGTTTTATAGCTTTCAGCAATCCTTAAGGGATGAAAGAAAATCTTTAGTACCGTTTTCGCAGTCTCCTAAAGCCACAGAGCAATTAAGAGTAAATTTGGCTGGGTATTCACAGCCAAAAAATGATGTCTTAGTTATTATTGTGGAATCACTAGGTGTACCAAAAAATAAATCAGTGCTGAAAGAAATTATTGCTCCATTAATAAACCATACAGAATTAAGAAACTTTAAAATTAATTCTCAGACCTATGTCGCACCTACTGTTCATGCTGAATTACGTGAACTATGTAAAGTACAAGCACAGAACTTAAATCTAAAAAAATTAGAAAATGGTTTTGAACAATGCTTGCCACATAAATTTAAAAAATTAGGGTATGAAACTACGGCCATGCATGGTGCTTTAGGGCTGATGTATGATCGAAAATATTGGTATCCTAGGGCAGGTTTTGACAATATTATATTTCAAGAAACTAAGCTATGGAAAACACGGTGCTATTCGTTTCCTGGTGTATGTGATGAAGAATTAATACTAGAAATACCTAAACAGTTTTCAAGAACTAAACCGCAGTTTTTTTATTGGTTAACTTTAAATAGTCATGCAATTTATGATTCAAGGGATATCAAAATAGATCAATTTGATTGTATTAAATTTAATATAAAACCCAATTTAGAAAGTTGTCGTAATTTAAAACTTCAAGCGCAATTTTTCTTTCATTTAGCAAAAGTTTTGAAACAACCTCAAATGCGAGGTGTAGATGTAATTGTTGTGGGGGATCATACCCCAGCAATTTTAAACCAAAGTGAAAAAGAGGAAATTTTTGATGGAAATAATGTCCTTATTCTAAATTTCACAGTATCAAACCCTTAATTTCAGAGGAGTATTTATGAAGTTATCTAAGAGGATACGATATTTTTTCGTACATTTAGCCTGTTCATTACTGGTTGGTGTTGCATTACTTACACTTGTATTCTTGGTTTGGTATCCAGCACCTTTGGCTTCGGCAGAGGGCGTAACGACTATTTTTTTAATGCTACTTGTTATTGATGTAATTCTTGGCCCATTATTAAGCTTATTGGTTTATAAAGAAGGTAAAAAAAACCTAAAAATGGACTTGAGTATTATTGTGCTCATTCAAGTTGTAGCCATGGGTTATGGCATATATGCAATTGCACAATCAAGACCTGCATGGATTGTGCAAGCAGGTTGGTTGTTTGAGATTGTACCTGCAAATGTTGTGGATACTAAAGATCAGAAACAAGCAGACCCAGCATATCAACATAATAGTTGGCTACAGCCAAAATGGGTAGCAGTTGATGATGCAAAGAATCCAAATAATCTATTTGCTGCGCCACAATTGATGCCAACAACTTATAATGACTTAAGTTATGCAGATCAACGTTTAAAACAACATGCCCAAACCTTAGCATCTTTACAGCAATTTAATACAGAAACTGATATTCAAAACGTTTTAAAAGATTATCCGACAGCAAAATATTGGATGCCACTAAGAGCGACAGGTGTTGGCTTAACGGTGTTACTCGATTCAGAGTACAAAGTTATTCAAGCAGTGGATTTAAGACCGTGGCGAGAATAATATTCAAAAAGCAGATTACCTTTTAATCTGTTTTTTGAATATCATAGCTCATCTTTTTCTCAACTGTTGCAGCATGAAATTTTTCCTCTTGCTTCTAGCCAGTATCTTTATCTCCCTCGCCTGGCTGCTTCCTATCCATTACCGTCCTTGGGTCACCTATACCGGTGAGCTATATGCCTTCTTTGCATTGTTCGCTTTGGCTGCCATTTTCTTAAAAGAAAAACTACTTATCCCAAAAATCAGCCTGCCTTTACTGGCCTTAACCGCTGTCCCATTTATCCAATGGGCCTGTGATTTGCTGTTCTTTTTTGATAAAGCGCTATTTAGCAGCCTGTATATCTTTGGCTTTTGGTTGGCGATTGTACTGGGCTATAACCTGACCCTAGATGCTGCGCAGCGAGAAAAAATATTTACAGGTTTCAGTTTTGTCTTTTTAGGCGTTGGCACCCTAACTGGTCTTAGGGCCATTTGCCAATGGCTCACCATCGACCAGTATTTACCGTTTATGGTGGATATTCGTACCGGCCAGCGTCCTTATGCCAACTTTGCCCAGCCGAACAATATGGTGACCTTTCTGGTCATGTCCTTAATGGCCTGTTTATATCTATATGAAAAGCAGAAACTGAAAACAGCACTTTTGGTTACAGCTGGTTTGGTGATCTTAAGCGGGGTGGTGCTGAGTCAATCGCGTACCTCTTGGGTCGCCTCGCTGTGTATTTTGGCCTATCTCGGTTATCAGCAGTACCAAGGCTATATCCGCCTGAAATGGTGCTATAGCAAGCTCTGGTTTGCCACTTTTGTTGGTTTGATCTTTATTACTCCTTCCGTAAGTCAGCTACTCCCTCAAAGCGCAGATATAGCGGTACAGTCTCGTGATGTGGTACAGCGCGCTACCGGTGATATGTCACGGCTGGCAATCTGGGAGCAAATGCTGCATGCCATTGCCCATCAGCCCTGGTTTGGTTATGGCTGGCATCAGACCAGTGTTGCTTACACCACGATTAGCGAATTTTTCCAGGGGCCAGTATGGATTCGTAGTGCTCACAATGTGGTGCTCGATCTACTACTCTGGAATGGTCTGCTGATTGGCTTGCCTTTGTTGGCTTATCTGGCCTATTGGGGCTATCAATTACATCGGCAGGTGAATTCAACCATTTCGGTGATTGGCCTGTTGATGCTGGGTGCCTTCCTGATTCATGCCATGCTGGAATTCCCGCAGAACTATGCCTATTTTCTACTGCCCGCCGGTTTTATTTTGGGGATTGTGCAGTCGCAACGTCCAAATGCTGGCGTGCAGTTATCGCCAATATTCATGCGGGTTAGTTTCGGTTTAGGCTTAGTTCTGCTGCTAATTTATCGTGATTATGAAGTGATGGTGCCAAAGCTGAATCAATCGGTGCGTTATGAAAAGACACCGGAAAAAATCACCAATCAGGATCAGACTTATCTGCTCGAGGAGTTTAACCGCCGCATTGCCTGGATTCGTCTGAATCCGTATAGCCAGCAAAGCCCAGAGCAATTACAGCAGATTCATGAGATTGTGCTGAATTATCCAACCCAGTATGACCTGCTTAAATATGCCCGAGTGCTGGCCTTTAATGGCTATGAAGCCGAAGCCAAACAGCAGCTGGAGCTGTTAAAGATCTTGCGAAAGGTCGAGGTAGATTACGATAGCTTGCTGGATGGAGCAGAAATCAGACCAGAACCATAAATCATCTTCTGATTTTTAAGGCTGCTGTTTGGGATTTTAAAGAAATCCAAGAAATAAAAAAGACCGGATTTCCGGTCTTTTTTGTACGCTTCATCTTTTTAATTGAACTTAGAGCTGACTCTGAATATAGTTTTCAATACCGACAGATTCAGTTAAATCCAGTTGCGTGGTCGCCCAGTCCAGATATTCTTCTTCTTTTTCTAAAATCTCTTGAACCAGATCTCGAGTGACATAATCTAACTGCTCTTCCGCGAGCTTAACTGCAGTTTGAATGGCTTCAATGTTCTCTTTGACTTTACGTACATCACAATTTAAAACTTCAACGGTATGCTGACCGATATAGAGCTTACCTAGGTGTTGTAAGTTAGGTAAACCTTCTAAAAACAAAATTCGCTCAATAATTTTATCGGCATGCTTCATTTGACGAATTGACTCTTTATATTCTGCAGAACCGAGTTGCTCAATGCCCCAATCGTTAAACATCCGTGAATGAAGAAAATATTGGTTAATTGCAGTTAAATGATGATAAAGCACCTGATTTAACTGATTAATTACATCACGATTGCCTTTCATGTCTGACTCCTTAACTGCAATAAAGCTCGAACTAAGCAATATAAATTTGATATTAGAATAGAAATATCTTAAACAACAAAGTGTAATTTAGCGAGTGTTTTATAGAACAGCAAATGAAAATCACAATCAAAACAAGGCGCTAATTTTTAGATCTTTAATAAATAAAAACCCGCTTAGAGTCAGAAGCGGGGGAGGAGGAATGGTCTGAGACCATTGGTTTTATAATTATGATTGTTGAGAAAATTTAAAAGCTTGGTTTATGCGGCAATTGCGATACGGGCTGCAATTTGTGCAACTTCATCACTGATGATCATACGTGCTTCAGGAGCACAGCGACCGCAACAGGTGCCTAAATCAAGCATATCACGAACTTCACGATAGCTTTCTGCGCCATTGGCAATTGCATCTTTAATGTCTTGATCAGTAATACCACGGCACAAACAAACGTACATGAAATCAAACCAAGTGAATAAATGGGATAAGTAATATTATTGATAATTATTATCGTTTGTCAATAAAAATCATTTAAAAATGCTTTTAAAGTGATTGAGTTTTTGAATAAAAACTGTCATTTAAGCGGAAATCTGAGTAATGCTCAGATTTCCATGTGAGGCTTTTTGTTCTTTTGGAATATGATATTTAGTGAAAGGCTTAATCGGTGTTTACTAACTTATTGATTAATAATCACCACGCCATCCATTTCAACTAGTGCACCTTTTGGTAGGCTAGCAACACCGAGTGCTGCGCGTGCAGGGTAGGGTTGAGCAAAGTATTCGCCCATAATTTGGTTGACCAATTGGAAGTTAGAAAGGTCGGTAAGGAAAATATTCAGCTTAGCGATATCTGCTAGCGAACCACCTGCAGCTTCACATACCGCTTTTAAGTTGTCGAATACACGGCGAATTTGAGCTTCAATGCCTTCTACCAGCTCCATGCTATATGGATCTAAGCCAATTTGACCTGATAAATACAAAGTGTCGCCCACTAAAATGGCTTGTGAGTAAGTACCAATTGCAGCGGGTGCATTTTCAGTATGGATTACCTGGCGGGACATCTATTTCTCCTATTATCATCACAGACACATCACATATAAATATGTGGTGTCAGGTTAGCTGGCAACTTTCGCAGGCTCAGCAATGGCAACAGGTTGTGCCAAACGACTGATGCGTGGGAAGCCAAAATGCATTCTTAAATTACGGATAATTTCGGCAATTTGTTTACGATTGTGTACAACAATATTCACATAGGTTTTTTCTTCATGTGAACGGACAGTTTCTACACCGACTTTTTCTTTACGGCATAGATAGATCAGTTCTGAAATTTGCTCATCATTTAACAGCATGTTTAAGCATAAATAGGCTGTAAAACTAATGTCCTCACTGTCTTCTGTAGTCCAGTGTAAAGGCATGATATTTTCAGGATGTAAATGTTGTTCATGCAATAAATTATGACAACGTGAACGGTGCACAATCAAACCACGACGTGATAAATGCCCTTGTATTGGATCGCCTAAAACAGGGTTACAGCAGTGCGCATATTTAACGTCGACACCGTCAGTACCCAAGATTAAGCGTGCAGAGTTTGAAGTCTGAATGGTATCTTGAGCATATAAATGATTAGCAACCAATTGCGGTAATAAGTCACCCACGGCAATCTGTTCAAATAATTGTTCTTTATCATTTAAATGCCGCCAATTCAGCACATTTTCCCAATCAGCTAATGTTAAATCACTCATAGAACGATTAAAAAGTTTTAATGCGCGATTTAAAGCTTGCTGACCAACTAAACGTTGTTCATCTTGGTCTTGGTCACGGAGGATATTTTGTAATGCGCGGCGGGCTTTTTGGGTATTAATAAAGCTTAGCCAGTCAGGGTTTGGTGTTGCAAGAACATCAGTGATAATTTCAATCACTTGACCACTCAGTAATGGTGTTGAAAGGGGCTTGGTTTCCCCATCAATTTTTGCACCAACGGCATGGTTGCCCAAAAATAAGCTTGCTGAATAAGCGAAATCAACAGCTGTGGCACCCTGAGGGAGTTCATGCAAATGACCGTGTGGGGTGTAGACCCAAATTTTTTCTTGATGTAGATAATCGAGTAATTCACTAAATGTGGTCTTTGCACATGCGCCATCGACTAACACGTTTAAATTTTGCATAGAGGCTTGGATCGCTGAACGACAAGCTTGTGGTGCATTTTCACCGAGGACCACACCAAATCGCGCTGCTTTACGCATCAACTCTGTTTGGATGGTCAGAGATAAAATGGTCTTTTCACCTTTTAAGCGCATCATCAGTGACTGGTTACCACCAGGGAGTGGGCGACGAATATGATCGGCGTAATTTAAAACTTTAAAGCTTTCTTTGAGGATGTCTGCAAGTCGGTCACAGTCTGCGATGCTTTGTAAAATAATTTCAAATGCATGACTATGGGTGAGCTCTTGCAGATCGATATCGTTTTTTACAAAGTGGCGAAGTAATTCAATATTATTATTCTTCTTTTTAATTCGACCTGAAATATGGTGTTGTTCTAGTAAGGCGGTGAGGTTATTTTCCCACTTGGTTTGGTATTCGCAGCGTTTCGGTTTGGTTTGTAATAAAGCTTCTTGAACATTGTTATACATATCTAAGTCGAGATTTTGATAACACAAATGTTCAAGGTTGTCGGCCATTTCATTCATACCGACGAGGCGTGCCATAGGCACAAAAATTTCAAAAGTTTCTTGGGCAATACGAGCACGTTTGTCAGGGCGTAAAGCACCTAGTGTGGTCATATTATGATAGCGATCTGCCAGTTTAATAATAATGACACGTGGGTCTTGTAGTGTGGCTTGCAGAATTTTACGGAAAGATGCTGCCTTATTATATTCTTTATCACTAGAGTGGCTGAGTTTTGTGACGCCGTCGACGAGTTCAGCAACGGTCAGACCAAATTTTTCAGTAATATCTTGTTTGGTAAATTCAGTATCTTCGATGACATCATGTAGTAAAGCGGCCATCAAAGTTTCCGCATCAAGACGCATATGCGCCAAAATACAGCTCACCGCAATTGGGTGAAGGATGTAGGGTTCGCCACTTTTACGTGTAATGCCATCATGGGCAATATCCGCATAGTCGCAAGCTTCAAGCACGCGTTCGACATCACTTACTGAAAGGTAAGCGTCGATTATCACATTTAACTGTTGCTTGGCTTGGCTGACCATTGGGCCTGGCATAGAACACCCTTTTACTACTGATTTACAAATGAAACGGTTAATACTTTAATGAAATGCATATTGCATGACTTGTCAATTTTTTAGTTTAAAAAAATGAAAATCTTTTTCGCCTGCTTTGCACTTCTTAAGCTTATGTTATAACTGTTCTGAGTAAAATATTAAAGAGAATCCATAAAAAAAGCCTAGTTAAAAACTAGGCTTTTAAGGTCAGGTTTATCTTATTGGAAAGAAAAACCGTCTAAGTTTAGGTTATTTGCAGAAAGTGCAAGGTCTAAACTTGAAGTTTGGTAGTCTTGTTCACGTTGTTTCAAAATGTCTTTAGAAACGTGACCCGCTGCGATTTCACGAAGAGCAACAACGGTTGGTTTGTCATTGTCCCACTCAACAGTAGGTTCGATACCTTGACGTGCCAATTGACGCGCGCGTTTGCTTGCCACTAGTACAAGCTCAAAGCGGTTGTCTACATGGTCTAAACAATCTTCAACGGTTACGCGTGCCATAAGAATTCTCGTTTGAATATAAATTTTTAACAGACTGTGCAGTATAAGGTGCTTTGTCTATAGACTCAAGTTTTAATCACTGTTCCGTAGGGGTGATTAATTTCTCAATCAGTTTTTCATGGCGCATAGCTTGTTGTTTTAAAACAAGACGATTGGCAATAATAACGGACTCTAAGTCATGCAGTGCTTTATTAAAGTCATCATTAATAATGATATAGTCAAAATTAACGTATTGCTGCATATCTTCTACGGCACAGCTGAGACGATGTTCAATCACTTCAACAGAGTCTGTACCACGATTGGATAAACGTTGACGTAAATCGAACTGACTCGGAGGAAGAATAAAAATTTGTCTAGATTCAGGAAAAAGTTTACGAACCTGTTCAGCACCTTGCCAGTCAATTTCAAGTAAAACGTCATGACCTTTGGCCAATTGTTCTTTTACTGTGCGCTGTGCAGTACCGTAATAATTACCAAAAACTTCTGCATATTCAATGAAGCCGCCTTCATTTACCAAAGATAGAAAATCTTCTTTTTTAGCAAAATGGTAATGTACGCCGTCTAATTCGCCAGGACGCTGACCACGAGTGGTATGAGAAACAGAGACATGTAAATTGTTTACACGTTCAAGCAGGGCTTTAACGAGGGATGTTTTGCCCGTTCCCGAAGCAGCAGAAACGACAAACAAGAGACCCGACATGATATTTTTCCTGATATGATAAAATATCTTCTCTATTTTAGAGTAGACGCGCGCCAAACAAAATAGTCAGACGTCTATTGTTTACATTTATTTCAAGTGATACCCGTAAAATTGAGTGGGCATTGAGGATTCTATGGAAATTGTTTTAGCTAATCCACGCGGTTTCTGTGCAGGTGTTGATCGCGCCATCGCGATTGTGAACCGTGCACTGGAATGCTTTAATCCCCCAATATATGTGCGTCATGAAGTAGTACACAATAAATTTGTGGTGGACGACTTACGTCAACGCGGTGCGATATTTGTGGATGAACTGGATGAAGTACCTGATGACAATATTGTGATCTTCAGTGCGCATGGTGTATCTAAAGCGGTACAACAAGAAGCTGAACGCCGTGGGCTAAAAGTTTTTGATGCGACCTGCCCTTTGGTGACCAAGGTGCATATAGAAGTGACCAAGTACGCTCGTGAAGGTGTGGAAGCGATTTTGATTGGTCATGAAGGTCACCCAGAAGTTGAAGGGACAATGGGTCAATATGACACTAAAAATGGTGGTTCGATTTATTTGGTTGAAGATGAACAAGATGTTGCTGATCTAAAAGTGGTGCATCCGGAAAAAGTAGCGTTTGTAACGCAAACTACGCTTTCTATAGATGACACAGCAAAAGTGATTGATGCTCTACGTCAGAAGTTTCCTGAAATTCAGGGGCCGCGTAAAGATGATATTTGTTATGCCACTCAAAACCGCCAAGATGCCGTACGTGATCTGGCTGAGCAATGTGATGTTGTTTTGGTTGTGGGTTCACCGAACTCTTCGAACTCGAATCGATTACGTGAATTGGCAGAACGTATGGGTAAGCGTGCGTATTTGGTGGACAATGCCGATCAGTTGCAGCAAGAATGGTTTAATGAGCACACAAAAATTGGTGTAACTGCAGGAGCATCGGCACCTGAAATTTTAATTAAACAAGTAATTCAGCGCCTACAAGATTGGGGGGCGAAAGCACCGCAAGAGTTAGATGGTCGTGAAGAAAATATTACATTTAGTTTGCCAAAAGAGTTACGTATTCCTGTAACTCAGGCATAAAGTGTTAATGACTTAACATTCTGAATTTTTTAAGAATTGACAGATAATTGCTTTTTGGCAATTATCTGTTTTTTTATGCCTTTTATCCTTATTTGTGTTTGTTTTGTAATTTAATTGGATATTATTTTTAATAGGGTAAATTTTGGCGCGCCTTGGGGGGGAGTATGCAGAAAAATAATGGATTTACGTTAATTGAGTTACTGGTGACGATTGCAGTACTAGGGATTATTGCAACGATCGCTGCGCCTTCTTTCAATAGTTTAATTCGGAATCAAAATTTAACAAAAAGCACTCGTGATTTATATGGCTTAATTATGGAAGCACGTGCCCAAGCAGTTTTAGTTCGTCAGGATGTAAAGTTAGAAATCGTAGAAGATCAGGAAAAGTTGATTGAACGTTCTGATGAAATTGCTGCGGATGCTACCTTAAAAAAGCAGAGAGAAAGTAAGCTTTTATATCTTTGGGGGCCAACTGGAAAGTCGATATTGTCCGGGATAGAAACTTCAATTACGTTTGAAATGACTGGAAAAGTGAAAGGTGCAAGTTCAGATACAACAATTGTAATCTGCGATGAAGCAGATGGTAATAAATCAAAAACAATCACAATAACGAAAATGGGTTCACTTCAACCAATTAGCGAGGGAGATTGCTAATGCGCTATACAAAACATCAATTAGGTGTTGGATTGATGGAAATATTAGTAGCTCTTCTGATTCTCGCATTGGGTGTATTGGGATTTATTGCTCTGCAATATAGGGCAGTTGAGGCAACTTCTGAAGGGAGTTATCGAGTTCAGGCAATTAATTTATCGCGAGATTTTGCTGAAAGAATTAGGGTAAATCGTGGCGCTTTGGATGATTATGTGGATGAAATAGCAGATGCTGATGCTCAAGCTGAATATAGTAAAAACTGTTCAGCAGAAGAGTGTTCAACAGGTGAAATGGCAGATTATGATGTAGCACAGGTTGTGCAGCGTGCTAACTCGGTAGGGATGACAGTCAACTTGTTAGATTGTCAAGGTAATAGTGATGATCGTAAATGTATCTATGTTGCTTGGGGAAATACAGCAGCAACAGACGGACAAGAAGATGCAGGAAATTGTACAACAGGGACAGTTTATGATCCCTCATCAACCTGTTTGATTATGGAGGTATATTAAAAATGCCATTAAGTTCATATAAACAGACAGGTTTTACCTTAATTGAGTTAATGATATCGCTGGCTCTAGGGTTGATTATAATGGCTGCAGCGATCATGTTATTTATAACAGGTCAAAAAAGCAGTGCATTACAACAAGGGGTTGCAAATATTCAGGATGATGCGAACTTTGGATTGGGATACATAGCACAGGATATCAGACATACAAATCTTAATAGTCTAAATTCTGGAATTAATGATCGGACGATTCAAGGTGGGATTGTACTTACTTCTAGTGCTAATGGTTTTAAAGACACGACGGTTACACCGAATGTTACTTATAGTAATTTACCAGAAAACTTAATAGGAACAACGGTAGCAACGAACTTATTGTCAAGTGGAGCTACGGGTTTGTCTAATGTGCAAGGGGAAAGTAGTGATCAATTGGTCATTCAATATAGACCTCAATATACAAGAGTTGGAAGTAATTGGGTTGGGGGTTTTGATTGTGAAGGGGAAGAAATCAAGTTCCCTGTAATGACCGGTGGGGTTGAAACACCATTGCGCATAATCGTACAGCGTTATTTTCTAAGGGAAGATACTAATAAAGATAGCAAGGAGCCAAATACTGCTTTGGCCTTGGCGTGTGATGCTGGGTGGTACAGTGAATCGGGTACTCCGCTACCAGATAAAATCGAGTCTTTTGGTAATAATGGCGAAGTTATTATGAAGCGAGTCGATTATTTTCATGTCATGCTGGGTATCCAGAATGGTGAAAAGCTTCGATATATTTCTATTAATGATTATATGGCACTTAGTGCTCCGCGACCACGTATCTTATCTGTTCAATTAGGAGCATTAGTTCGTTCTGTACAAGGTGTGGGGAATGAACCAATGATTAAAGATGATCAAGAGTTTCAAGTACTCGATAAAAAAGTAACAGTGAAAGTACCGACTAATACAACAAGCAAATATGTCCGTCAGGTGGTTTCTCAAACAGTTGCACTGCGTAATACTTTTGGGGAGAGAGGACAATGAATAAAAGTCAGCGAGGAGCAACTTTAATTGTTGTTCTTATTCTACTTGTTGCTATTACGGTTATAGGAACATTGGCAATCCGTCAAAGTATGGTGACTTTAAATATTGCAACAAATAGTCAGGCCACTCAATTGATGCTCCAGAACGCAGATGCTGCATTTTTTAATGTGGAGAAAGAAAATAATATTATTCAGTCATTAAGCAGTAGCGGAATGTTTGGGTATATTGATGGTGCAGTGAATAAAGATAAAGAACTTGTATTTTGTTTTCGTGGTGCGGATCAAGCTAATTTTTTCGATATTACTCTTGCCAGCATCATTGAATGGAATGCGCCTGATGTAAAACCTAAAAATGATAGCTTTGGTAAAGATGGATATTGTAAAACGAATGTAAGTGGAACAAATTTTTTTACGAGTGGTCGTAAGGCTGTCATGACTCAAGTTGCTGTTAAATATTCATCAGAAGCAGAGAAAGATGCATTCTATGGGCAAATTTTAGGAACAGATGATAATACTGTGAAATTGCAACGAAGTAAGCCAGTTAAAGTTTTTGCCGTTTCAATCATGCCGGCCTTAACTACTGCAGATAAAACAAAAATTGATGAATGTCTTGACTCTCACATGAATGAGGTTGTTATTCCGAGTGGTGTAACTCCATCTACAGGGGCGGATAAAAGTGTAA
The DNA here is from genome assembly GCF_013418475.1 of Acinetobacter sp. YH12140. Classification (NCBI taxonomy): domain Bacteria; kingdom Pseudomonadati; phylum Pseudomonadota; class Gammaproteobacteria; order Moraxellales; family Moraxellaceae; genus Acinetobacter; species Acinetobacter sp. YH12140. The sequence continues at coordinate 136,253 of NZ_VPBZ01000007.1, read as the reverse complement.
CTCAGTGTTTGTCAGAACTAAATGTACCTTTTGAATCGACAGTCACTGAATATGTAATTGCTCAAGATTTCGTGTAATAGGGGAAGTAAGAAAAGATGAAAACGATGCAAAATAAAAATCATACTTCTTATCGTCATAAGCTGCTTGTTGCCAGTATTGCTGCATTATCTACTGTGATGATTACAGGTACAACCACGCAAGCTAGTGACATAGATATTTATCAACAAGCCCGTTCAGGTAATATTACTTTAATGATGTTATTTGATATTTCAGGAAGTATGGGGGCTCCACAGCTTACAAATAATAGAGATGCTTGTGATGTCCCAAGTCACATTAGTATGGGGTCATCTGGTACGGAAACATCAACAAATGGTTCACCAACTTATACTAGATATTACTGTCAGGTGACTGCACGAGCTTATAAATATAGATCATGGCGTAATGGTGGAGGATATGGTACCCATAACCGTTGGCAAAAATGTGAAAATGATGCTGAAACTAAAGAAGGGTGTACTTGGGGGGACGTACTAACCACAATACCATCGGATCATAATAGTTATACTAATGAAAATGGCTCTGGGGGGTATAACTATCGATATGAAGGTGAACAGCGTCACTATTATGATCGTTTGACTCGGATTAAAGATGCTATGTTCGATTTGTTACATGGCAATACAAGTAAAGGAATTACAGCAGTAACTGATGATAAGATTATTGGGTTATCAGCTTATTCTTTCAATGGAACAGGTAGTAACGGTTATATATTGGTACCAGCACGACGTTTAGATGAAAATGTCACAATAAATGGTGTAACAAAAACACAGCGTGCTTGGTTACTAGAGGCTGTAGCGACCAAATTATATGCTCGTGGTGGTACTCCAACAGCAAATGCTTATGCTGAAGCTGCTGCATACATGATGGGCACTAAAACTTTTAATGATACTGAGTTATATAGTGGAACTACCGGTAAGCAAGTATTCTTTACCTATAATGATGGAGGCCTGAAATATACTCAATGTATGAGCTGGGATACAAACGGTGTTTGTAATTACTGGCCTTCAACAAGTCACTCTAATACAGCAGCACGAGATTTTAACTTCCTACCTATTGATTTGACTAAATATACGGCGTCATCATGTACAGTAGGAGTTAAAAGTAGTGCTACAGGCAGCACCTCTAATAAGACAGGTACTTGTTATATTTATACAGGGCCAGTTGTTCGTGATAGTTCACTTGAAAATGGTTTTAACTATTCAATCAGTTCAGCTAAAGTTAGTAATGCTACTAAATACGAGATGCCTTCATCTCTAAGTCAAACTCCCGAAGAAAAGCAATGCAGTGGACAAGGAATTTATGTACTGACGGACGGTGAGCCAAGTGGCCAGTCTAATGAACAAAAAGCAATGAGAAACGCTCTTAATGATAATAGTTTCTCTTGTACTCAAAGTGCAGACGGTACTAACTGTGTTTTAAACTTTAGTAATCGTTTATTAAGTAATAACCCGACATCATTACAAATTAAAACAGCAGTTGTAGGCTTTGGTAATTCTTTTAATAGTATTCCATCATTTGACCGTAATAAAACACGTGAACAGAATTTAGCTGCATTAGGTAGTATTAATACGGCAACTAAAAGAGCCGCAGAATGGGGAATCCGTGGAGGTGGTGGATGGTATTCAGGCTCAAGTTCAAAAGATGTTGTGGATAGTGTCAATCACTTTATTAATGATTTAACCACAGAAATTCCTTCAGTTACCACCGGTTCGCCAACTATTCCTAAGGATGCATTAAATCCGGCTGTATTACAGGATGATGCTTATTATCAACAGTTCCAGCCAACGCCAGATAAAACATTCCAATTATGGACGGGTAACTTAAAGAAATATTTAGTAGATGAAAATGGGGTATTAAAAGGCAAGAATGGCAACAAAATAGTCGATGATGATGGAAAGATCCTTGATAATTTTGATTATTGGGCTGAGTCAATAACACCGGCTAATGTTGATATGGATGAAAATACTCTGGGAAGTACAAAATTTGCTTTACGTGGTGGATTCTGGTCTAAATTGGCTTTAAGAACAGATCCATTAAACAATCCAAGTACTGGAACGATAAAGCGTAAAGTTTTTACTGATCGTAAATATTCTTCTGGCTCTGCTGGAGATTCTATATTTTCTGGAATTTCTAGCGGCGATTTAAGACAAGTTAAACCTACTGATTTGACTGATAATGTATACAAGTATGACCAGTATAGAGGATATCTAATACGGTCATTAGGATATAACATTGATGCAGCAAATCCGCCAACTGATTTAAATGCTTTGATTTTAGAGCCAGAATTTCGTCAAACTGGTGCAGTCATGCATTCATATCCACTTATGTTAACAAATAAGGGGAAGCTTGCTTTCAATACAACAGACAAGAGAATGGATTCAACAAATCGTGAAGACTACATCTTGTTTGGTACCACACAGGGTATGTTGCATGTGGTGAAAGCTGGAGAGTCTGGTAAAGCGGGTGGAGGTGAAGAGGTCTTTACATTTATACCAAATGAGATGCTAGAAAAACAAAGAAAGGCACTTGATGTACCTGAAGCAACTAATGGCGGGTTAAATAATCTGTTTTATGGTATAGATGGACCTTGGACTGCATATACTGAATATGTTATTGATGATTCTGGTAATTTAACAGTTGGAACGGGTAAAGGCGGTCAGAAGGGAGTACAGGATGTCTATGGCGGTTTACGCATGGGTGGCAAAAGTTACTATGCGTTGAATCTTCAGAATATTAATAATCCTAAACTCAAGTTTCATATAGATCCATCTGGAAATTGTAGTAATTCGAATCCTTTGGGTTGTATGGGACAAAGCTGGTCAAAGCCCACTATTGGTTTTGTGAATTGGGCTGGAAAACGTACGCGTGTGATGTTTGTTGGTGGTGGCTATGATATGGGGTATGAAGACCCTGATTATAATCAAACGAACAAAGAGGGTGCGGGTGTGTATATGTTTGCTGCTGAAGATATAGGCTCGACCAAAGCAGGAGATTTATTGTGGTGGGGTAGTGCCAATGCTACATCAAGTGCAAATACAACAACTAGTGGGGTAGTTGGTACTCACCACTCAGAAATGCAATATAGTGTAGTCAGTGAAATTCGAAGTGTAGATCGTAATGGCGATGATTTGATAGATCATATTTATTTCGGTGATCTCGGTGGGCAAATTTTCCGTGTAGATTTTGATAATACGCAATCTACAATCGGTAAGGTTGTAAAAGCCCCGGTTCGTTTATTTAATGGTCATGCAAGTGGAGGCAAAAGCCCTCGTTTTTATGATATGCCAGCTTTTTCACTCTATAGTAATAATGGCAATATTTTCGCACTAATTTCTCAGGGTAGTGGTAACCGTAGTAAACCATTATTTGCAGATAGTAGTTATGAATACGATGCAATTTATAATATTTATGATAAAGACGTATCCCACAAAGATTTATTTGGAGCGACATCTTGGTTAACTCAAGATATTGAAGTCTCAGAATTAATTAAACTTACTGATGATGATCGTAAAAATGACACTACAATCAAAGCACCTGCTAGTTCTGACGGTTGGTACTATGAGTTTACCAACTGTCTAACAGGGCATGGTGATTGTGATGATTATACCAAGCAGACAGAAAAGGTTTTTGGAACCCCAGTTGCTTTAAATAATAAATTATTTGTTTCAACATTTGATGCAAGTAAAGATGGTCTGTCTGGCGACTGCGGTGCAGGTGTGAAAGGGGCAAGTTTGATGACCACTTTCTGCTTGCCTTATGGACAGTGTAAGAGTTCAGACCCTACAGGTTCGGGACGTTCATTTATTGGTGCAGGCATTCACACCATTACTGTCGGTAACGACAATATAAAAGGCGGTGGTTCCGGTGGTAGTTCTGGCGGTGGTTCCGGTGGTGGCTCTGGTGATGAGCGACCAACAAGTGCTTCAAATTACTGTATTTCAACTGGTGGGCGTATGACAATTACAGTAACAGGAGCAGGTGGTGCAAGCGAAGAAACACAAATGTGCTTAATTCCTCAACGCTGGTACCAAAAATTTCGTTAAGGTGAGTTTATGAATAAAATGAATAAATTTGCTGAACGAGGTTTTACTCTGATAGAACTTATGGTCGTGGTAGTAATTGTGGCAATTTTTGCTGCAATTGCTATCCCGAGTTATCAGAATTATGTTCGGCGTGCAGAGGCATCCCAAGTGCAACAAGAAATTCAAAGATTAGCCAGTGAATTGTCTAAGTGGAAGTCTCGGAATTTCAGTTATCAAGGATTTAATTTAACGCCACAAACCATAAGAAATTACACTATTGAAATCAAAGATGGAACCGATACTGCTTTTAAACTAGATGATAAAGATGGTACTGAATACAAGGCTAATGGCCAGCAATGGGTAATTAAAGCAATTCATGCAGATGGAACGAATGTCTCTTTCTTGCAAACCAGTACAGGATTAAAGTGTAAAAATAAAGCAAAGGCAAATATTACCTATAGCAGCTGTGGTACAGGGGGTGAAGAATGGTGATTAGAAACCGACAGACAGGCTTCACTTTGATTGAGTTAATGATAGTTGTTGCTATTATTGGCATTCTGGCTGCAATTGCTTATCCCTCCTATCAACAACACGTGCGTAAAACAAAAAGAACGGATATGCAGGCAAGTATGCTGCAGATTGCTTCCCAGATACAGCGTTATAAAATTGCAAATTTTAAGGTAAAAGGTGCAGTTGCTAATGATTTTGGGATTAAAGCAGCCTATCCGGAACAAGGGACTCCTCTTTATACAGTAGCTTTAAAATGGATTGATACAGATGGGAGTGTAAAAGATACGACACCTTTAGGTTCTGAAAGATGGGTCTTGATTGCAACACCAATTTCGACTGCAACACAATATCGTGATGGCCATATTGGTTTGAATTTTAAAGGTGAGCGTTGTTGGACCCAAGGTACAGATAATTCTGGTACAGCATGTACTCCATCTGCCACCTCAAACTGGGACGGCAAATAACCTCAAATTCAAAATTGTGGATAAACACTTTTTGATCTTTCATTCAGGGCAAATTTCACGTAAAATATTGCCCTCTATGAAAGGGGTTTGAAATGTATCGATGGTCGGTACAGGGATAATCCGTAAAAACTATAAGGTTCTATCATGGTTGTTATTCGTCTTGCACGCGGTGGTGCTAAAAAACGTCCGTTCTATCAAATCATTGTGACTGATAGCCGTAATGCACGTGACGGTCGTTTCATCGAACGTATCGGTTTCTTCAACCCTACAGCTCAAGGTAAAGCAGAAAAACTTCGTTTAGATGCTGACCGTTTTGCTCACTGGGTTTCACAAGGTGCTCAACCTTCAGAACGTGTTGCTTCTTTAGCTGCTGAAGCTAAGAAAGCTGCAGCTACTGCTTAATTAGTAGTAGGTTACCCATGACACCAACACAGAATGTTCCCGAAGATCGTATTCAGATTGGACAGCTACGTTCAGCATATGGATTAAATGGGTGGCTCTGGGTCTATTCCAATACAGAACCTATGAGCAATATTTTTGACTACCTCCCTTGGTACATTGAGACCAAAGCAGGTTGGCAAACAGTAGATGTAAAACGTTGGAAACCACATGGCAAAGGCTTGGTTGTTTCGCTAAAAGGTGTGAGTGATCGTACCGCAGCAGATAACTTGGTTGGCGCAAATATCTGGATTTCTAAATCGCAACTGCCTCAAGCAGGCGTGGACGAGTATTACTGGTCAGATTTGAAGGGCTTAACAGTGTTAGGTCTTGGAGAAGATGAACAAGAAGTCAACCTCGGTCAAATCCACGAATTGTTTGAAACAGGTGCTAACGACGTGATGGTAGTTCGCGCTACTGCTGACAGTGTCGATAGCGAAGAGCGAATGATTCCATGGCATAAAGATGTAGTACAGCGTGTTGATCTCGAAGCTGGTCGTATCTACGTAAATTGGGGCGTAGATTATTAATCCTTTAAGGATTGACGCAGCAGGAAAATAGAGGAGTCTGCGATGTTTTTTGCAGTCATTACGCTTTTTCCTGAAATGTTTGAAGCGATTACAGCCTACGGTATTAGCGGGCGCGCAGCAAAACGTGACATTGTGCAAGTTCATTGTATCAATCCACGCGAATTTGCTGAGGGCAACTACAAAAGAGTGGATGAACGTCCATTTGGTGGTGGTCCTGGTATGGTGATGATGGCTGAGCCATTAGCGAAAGCAATTCATCGTGCCAAAGAGCTTGCCAAGCAAGCGGGTGCTGTTCATGTCCCTGTGGTGTATATGTCGCCGCAAGGAAAGACCTTAAATGAACCTGCAGTACAAGATTTCGTCAAATATGATGGATTGATTGTATTGTGTGGTCGTTATGAAGGAGTTGATGAGCGTTTGATCCAACAATATGTTGATCAGGAATGGTCAATAGGCGATTACGTTTTATCTGGTGGTGAACTCCCTGCGATGGTTTTATTGGATAGTGTGATTCGGAGACTTCCGGGTGCAATGTCTGATGAGCAATCACATGTGCAAGACTCATTTGTGGATGGTCTTTTAGATTGCCCACAATATACCAAGCCAGACCATTTTGAAGGTTTAGATGTTCCTGAAGTATTAAAATCGGGACATCATGCCAATATTGAGAAATGGCGGTTTTTGCAGCGATATCAACGCACTTTAGAACGCCGACCTGAGTTGGTTGAAAAAGTTGAATTGACCAAGCAGCAAAAGAAATGGCTAAAAGATTCCCAGGTTTAAATTTTTTAAATCTTATATTAGGCTCTTTATGCATTGAAGCGGTCAAGCATAAAGGGAAAGTCAATCGGGTCTATGCGCTTTAGCCTCTAGCCCCAGCGATGATTAGACCTCTTCTAACTCGCATAATTGGAGATACCCCATGAGCGGTAAACATCCTTTAGTACAAGCTGTTGAAAATGCACAGTTGAAACAAGACATCCCTGCTTTTGCTCCTGGTGACACAGTAGTTGTTCAAGTTAAAGTAAAAGAAGGTGAGCGTGAACGTCTTCAGGCATTTGAAGGTGTTGTAATTGCTAAGAAAAACCGTGGTTTGAACTCTGCGTTCACAGTACGTAAAATTTCTAGCGGTTTCGGTGTTGAGCGTGTATTCCAAACTCACTCACCAATCGTTGCTGGTATCGAAGTGAAACGTCGTGGTGACGTTCGTCGTGCTAAACTTTACTACCTACGTGAATTGTCTGGTAAAGCTGCACGTATTCGTGAAAAATTACCAGCTCGTAAAGCAAAATAATTTGTTTTACAACGCTGTAAAAAAATGCGCCTTTAGGCGCATTTTTTTATGCAAGAAAGAAAATTATAACCCTTGAAGTTTCAAACGATTGGCATGTTGACGGTAGACTGAAACAGGGTCTGGTGCAAATAAGCCTTTCAAGCCTAATACTTGATTGACTTCATCGAAATGGTTCCACTTATAATTATCACGGATGGTTTTACCCAATTTACTGCTGCATTGGCTCACTAAGCCGTCGTTCGGTTGTCCGCTAAATGCAATTGGCCCCATTGCGGTAAAGATCGTGTCTGGATCAAGTAGGTTGGTGGTGTTGGAAATACCTGTCCATGAATAGAAGCTAATGCCATTGGCTACACTTGGGCCATCAGCACATTTGGTTGCAGGCATACCCAGTGAGAATTTTGCATTAAAGGCTTTGACTCCCGGTTGAGACATACTATAGATCGATGCTTTAAAATTTGACGGTAGATTCGACTGCTGTGCGAAGTTAATCACTGGGGTCATTAAGGCATCCATAACTGTCGCTAATACGCCATTTAAAATCGGCACACTCTGTACTAAATCTGCCACAGGTGAACCGTCATTGGTGCCTGCGACTGTACTGACAGAGGCAACCAAATCAGGTCGTACGCCAGCAATATATCGAGCCGTAGGGCCACCATGTGAGTGACCAATTAAATTCACTTTGGGTTTGCCAGTAATGGCAACTACTTGTTCAACTTGGTCTAACAGTTGTTCTCCACGAACTTCAATGGATTCCAACGGGGAGATTTGTGTAGCAAAGGCCGTAGCTTTATGGCTTGCCAAATCGGGAAGAACTTGATACCAATAATCTAGACCAAAAACGGCACCGCCTAAGCGATTAAAACCAAACATCCCGTGTACAAACACTAGGGGGTATTGGGTTTCAGCATAATTGTCGATGACTTTTTTAGTGGTCGCTTGTTGTATACCCAATGCAGCATGCGTTTGGGTCACTGCCATACTTGCAAGGAGCGTGGCGCAGAGCAATTTTCCTTTCATTTTTCATTCCTTTCTTTTTGTTTTGGTATTCAAACTGTGATTTAGTTCAGTTTGGAAATAGACAAACTCGTCTATTTGACAATTTTTATTGTCATTAAGGATTATAAAAAAAGGAAAGCAAAATGTGAGAACTAATCGACAGAATGAAAGATATTTTGTAAATTGATTAATAAAAATATCATTAAACCCTGAATTTACAGGGTTTAATGTATAGCTTTACTAAATTATAAACCTTGAAGTTTTAAACGATTGGCATGTTGACGATAAACGTCGACAGGATCTGGTGCGAACAACGCTTTGAGACCAAGCACTTGGTTGACTTCATCTAAATGGTTCCAGTTGTAGTTATCACGAATGGTTTTACCAAATTTGGCACTACAGCGTGATACGAGGCCATCATTGTCTTTTCCGCCATCGATCAGTAATGCGGTCACTTTTAGTGCTGAGTCTAAATCTAAAATATTGGTGATTTGGCCCACACCTGTAAATGAATAGTTATAAATGCCTTTCTCAACGCTATTGCCATCAGCACAATTGGATTTAGGCAAGCCCAGAGGGAATGCGGCATTGTACTTTGCAGAACCCGCTAGCGTTAAACTTGAACCACCTGCCAATGCATCATGAGGGTAAGTCTTTGGATCTAGACCTTGCGCCCAAACGATGGCTTTAGAGACAAAATTCACAGCTCCAACCAAGGGTGCTTCGACAGCGGTGCCTTCAGCTTTTAAAATTAAGTCTGCAACAGGGGAGCCTTGATGAGGTCCTGCAACACTGGTTAATGAAGCCACGACATCTGGGCGAACACCGGCAACATAACGAATCGTTGGCCCACCATGACTATGTCCAATTAAATTCACTTTATCCGCACCTGTGAGTGCTTGGATTTCAAGAACTTGTTGTAGAAGCTGTTCGCCACGCACTTCGGTAGAGTTAAAAGGCGATACGCGAGTTGCCCAAACATTTGCACCATTTCGGGCAAGATCAGGAAGGATTTGATACCAATAGTCGAGTCCAAATGAGTCCGTACCAACGGTAATAAAACCACCCATACCATGGTTGAATACGATTGGATATTTGGTCTTTGCATAGCTGGAACTAGCTTTGGCAGTGACTTGGGTTGCTTGCGATGCAGATACATTACTGATGAACGTAGCTGCAATTAAACCTGCTAAAAATGATCCGTATTTCATGAGCGATCCTCAATGTATTATTGTTTTATGACAATATTTATTGTCATTTCTAATAAAGCAATAAAGACCACCTGTTGCAAATTGAAAGAGATTAACTGTGACGCTAAATGTAACAAAATAAACGATCATGAATTTTCAGATCTATAAAAGTAAATAAGAGGGCCGAAGCCCCCTTATTGCATTTAAATTTCAACGATAAGAATTAAAGTCCTTGCAGTTTTAAACGGTTTGCATGTTGACGGTACAGCGCCACAGGATCTTGTGCAAATAGACCTGTTAAGCCGAACATCATATTGGCTAAATCGGTATGGTTAAGTTTGTAACTGTCATTAATGACTTTACCGATATAAGCACTACAACGTGCAACCATACCATCATTGTCTTTATTGCCATAAGACAATGGCCCGAGTTGCATCAGGATCGTATCGATATCAAGTAGATTTGTGGTTTGCGCAACACCAGTCCATGAATAGTACTGAATGCCTTTGCTGTCGACTTGCTTTAAGTTCTTACTGCAATTTTCTGAAGATGCCAAAACACCGTCAGCTACAGCAGATTTTGCAACCGTACTGTTAAATGCAGCAGAACCTGTTTGTGATAATGATTTCATTGAAGCATCGAAATTAATTTCAAGCTCAGGTTTTGCCTGACCTAAAGCAATCAGTGGGCCGACAATATAATCACCTAAAATATTGAAAGCAGTACGAGAAAGTGAGTTGCCTTGAATATCATCCGCTACTTTAGAGCCGTGATAGGTACCTGCAACACCTGTAATAGACGCAATGTACTGTGGTTTTGTTTGAGCAACATACAATACAGTTGGACCACCATGAGAGTGACCAATTAAGTTAAGTTTTGGTTTCCCTGTAATAGCCAAAACATCTTCAACTTGTGCAATTAACTGCTCGCCACGATGTGCTGTGGTATTTGCAGGAGATAATTGCGCTGCGAATACGGTTGAGCCATTTCGTGCCATATCTGGCAAGATTTGGTACCAATAATCCAGTCCAATGGTGTCGGTACCGATACGTGACCAACCGAGCCAACCATGCACCATTAAAATTGGATATTTGGTTTTTGCGTAGTCAGATTTTGCCGTTTCCTTCACCTGGAGGACGCTAGGCGCAGCTTGAGTGCTTGCCGATATACTCATCGCTAAGCCTGCAGCTACAGAGGCCATCTTGGCCGTGTTTACTAAAGATCGCATAAATGTTCCTTGATCTGATGTTGTTTTTATTACTTTTTAATAATGAAAATACTCTCTGTTTTTAAGCAACATCTTTGTGATTGGCCAAGCCATATCTTTGATTTTAGAGAGTTTGAATAGACAAAGATGCCTTGTCATTTTTTCATCCTCGGTTTGAAATTCCATGTCATTTTAGGACATGGACGGCGTTGAGGTGACAAGTATATTTATATACATTCGTTTTTTATTTTTATCGTTTATTTTAGTTGTTATCATTTAAGAACTTATTGAATTAAATTGTTTAATGCGTACAAATAAAAAAATTGTAAACAAAAAAGGACGTCCAAAGACGTCCTGTTCAGTGCTGAAAGGGAACTAACTTTTGAGTTAAAGTCCCTGTAATTTTAAACGATTGGCATGTTGGCGGTAGAGCGCAACTGGGTCAGGTGAAAATAGGCTGCGTAGGCCAAAGATCATATTCACTTCATCTAAGTGGTTGTGATTGTAGTCATCACGGATTACTTGTCCGATGTGGGTGCTACAGCGTCCAACCAAACCGTCATTGTCACGATTTCCATAGGCCAAAGGGGCTAGCTGACTAATCACTGTATCTAGTACATCTAATACATTCGTGGTTTGTGCTGTACCTGTCCATGAGTAGTAATACACGCCATTGTCGACTTTGGCACCCGACTGATTACAGTTCGCAGCCAGTGCTGCGGTTGGAAATTTTGCATTAAATTCAGCAGAACCTTTTTCACTGATCGCGGTAAGTGATGCATCAACACTGTTGGGTAGACTCGAGTTGCCTTCAGCCCAAGTAATAATCGGTGCTAAGAGTTGATCGCCAAGGACCCCAAAGACTGAGTTAATAGTTTTATTCGCTTGGATTTTATCTGCGACTAGAGAGCCACGATAAGTGCCTGCAACCCCAGTCACCGAAGCCACATATTCAGGTTTGATCGCTGCAATGTAGCGAGTTGTCGGTCCACCATGTGAATGACCAATGAGGTTCACTTTGGGTTGGCCGGTCAGAGCAAGAACTTCTTCGACTTGAGAGAGCAATTGCTCACCACGGACTTCTGTCGACTCTAGCGGAGAAACTTGGGCAGCAAAGGTATTGGCCCCATTACGAGCTAAATCTGGCAATATTTGATAAAAATAATCCATGCCAAAGCTGTCAAAACCAATGCGAGTAAACCCGAACATACCATGGGTAAACACAATCGGATATTTGGTCTTGGCATAGTTTGCCGAGCTGTTGGCGGTGACATGTTGGAGTCCTGCCGCCGCTTGGGATTGTGTGCTGGCGATCACTGCTGATGCAGCGATGATTGCGCATAAAAGAGCTTGTGGTTTTTTCATCATTTCATCCTGAAATTGAAGTTGTTTTTAAATTGTTGTTTGCAGTTATTCTGCGAAAGGTAATTTTCCACCTTGATCATGCACAGATTCAAAGGTACTGACGCGGAGCTGATCTTCCTTCGATTTAAAATGTTGATTACGGAGTTGCTGCACCGCTTGTTGTTTAGCACTGTCACTCATATTGCTTTTCATAATGCTGTCACGCTCTGTGAGGTACTGATTTACGCTAGATTTCCAAGAGCTGCGCTGGCTGTCTAGATTTTCAAGGCGCTGAGTAGCTTCTGGACCCACTAAATTTAACCGCATTTGATGGATTTCTTCGCTTGAACCACCACGGGCTTTAATGTCTGCTGTGAGCTTACGTAAATCTTCAAGTTTATTGATTTGTTCCAGATTTTCTTTCCAATCTTCTGGGAGTTCATCAAACAGGGCTTTCAGTTTTTTGGCTTTTTCTGATTCAGACAGTTTTTTGTCATTTACTACTTCCATCCGTTTCAGCGTGTATTCGTGATAAGTATTTTCCTTGCCAAATAAACCTTCAATTTCATAATCAGAAAAGAACTGTTTTCTTAAATTCTGGGTGCTGCTGTAGATCGAGCGATAGTATTGTGGTGATTCTTTATCGTCGCTTGGTGGCTGTAAATGACCTAACTGTTCACGATATTTCATATAACGATCCCACAAATCATAAATTTGGGACAGCGCAGGTTCTTTATGACCTTGTGCAATGTAGGCTTTAAAATCCTTTTTAATTTGATCTATCGACTTTTCACCATACTGAGTAATGAAATATTCAAAGCAATTCCGTGTTTGTTCATTCACGATCAAACGGTTTGAACCATCCATACTGATTTGACAGTTAACTTCCGTGTCTTGTTGACTTGGACTGAGCAGCGAAGAACCGCTTGTTGCTTGAGCCGTAGCGGTTTCGCCCTGAGCTAAAGGCGTATTTTGTTGTTGAATCGATTGATCTGAAGGATCATTTTGTGATGCTTTTGGCGCCAGCCAAAATATAAATGCAGCAACTGCGATAACGACCAAGGCTATGATGAGCCAAAGTTTATTTTTTTGCATATCCCAATGCACCTTTATTCCGTTTTTAATTGTTCTAGAGTTCTAAATGCGAACTCAATATGACATAAAATGCAGATAAAAACATAGAAAAGTTGTAAACGCTTAGCATGGATTGATACCATGGCGCAGTTCTCTTTTTGCCCTATTTTAGTCATGAAAAAAGCTTCTCCTAAGATTCAGCGTCGTCCTGTACATGGTGTATTTTTATTAAATAAGCCTTTGGGCATTAGCTCGAATGCTGCATTACAAAAAGTGCGTTGGTTGTATCGAGCACAAAAAGCAGGACATACAGGTGCGCTAGATCCATTAGCCTCAGGTTTATTACCAATTTGCTTAGGTGAAGCAACAAAGTTTTCGCATTTTTTATTGGATTCGACTAAACGTTATAAAACCACCGTCTTTTTAGGACACAGTACCACGACGGGTGATGTGGAAGGTGAAATACTATTAGAGCAAGCTGTTCCAACATTGACTGAAGAAAATATTCAAAATGTCTTGGCGCAATTTGTAGGGGATATTCAACAAATTCCACCGATGTATTCTGCGCTGAAAAAAGAAGGTCGCCCGCTGTACGAGTTGGCGCGTAAAGGTATAGAAATAGAGCGTGAAGCACGTCCAATTTCGATTTATGCCATCGAGTTATTATCATTTAATGAGAATAGTATTACACTCGACATCACCTGTTCTAAAGGCACGTATATTCGTGTATTAGGCGAAGATATTGCCAAAGCATTGGGTACTTACGGACATTTAACCTATCTACACCGTATTCAAACGGGTCATTTTGATCTTAACCCAAGCTTTACCATTGAATATTTAGAGAGTCTGACCGAAGCTGAGCGTGAAGCATTATTGCTGCCGGTGTATTCACCTGTCGATCATTTTTGCAAAGTGCAAGCGCCGGAAGGTCGAGCTGAATATTTTAGTCGTGGAATGGAAAGTAATATTGAGCATGCTGCGGAAGCGCAGGTTTTGGTATTTGATGGGGAACGTTGCTTAGGTCTAGCGGAAATTACTGATCGTAAGCGCTTAGTACCAAAACGTGTATTAAATCTTGAATAGTTATTAACAGCCACTGAAGCCAAATTATGGAAATTGAAATCATCTTAAGCCTGCTATTTTTTGCATTTTTTGCTGGTGCAATTGATGCAGCTGTTGGCGGTGGCGGACTGATTCAAATTCCTGCCATTATGAATGCCATGCCGCACTTATCTCCAGCGACCGTATTTGGCACCAATAAGTTGTCTTCGATCTTTGGTACGGCTTCGGCGTCCTATTCTTTTTTACGCCAAGTCAAACTCCGTTGGAAATTACTTGCGGTCATTGCAAGCTGTGCATTTGTTGCCTCCTTTGTGGGAGCAGCCTGTGTATCAATGATTCCAAAAGAAGTCTTACGTCCTTTCGTTTTGGTCATGTTGATCGTGATTGCGATTTATACCTTTGCCAAAAAACAATTTGGTCAGGTGCATGTACGCCAAGAACTGACTCCTAAAATCCTCGGTTTTGCCGCTATTGGTAGTCTGGTGATTGGCTTTTATGACGGCATCTTTGGACCTGGCACTGGCAGTTTCTTTATTTTCTTTTTTATTCGTTATCTACAAGCAGACTTTTTACATGCCTCTGCTTTGTCAAAAGTCGCCAACTTAACCACCAACCTTGCAGCACTGAGTTTTTTTGCGCCCACTGGCCATGTGTTATTTGCGATAGGCTTAATGATGGCTGTAGCAAATATTTTAGGCTCGATCGTTGGTGTACGTGCGGCAATTAAATACGGTAGTGGCTTTATTCGAATTCTATTTTTGATTTTGGTGAGTATTTTGATTGTACGGTTGTGTTATCAAACCTTTACGGGACAAGCTTAAAACAAATCTTAACAGTGCGTTGCTGAATTCTGTCGCTGAAATGATTAGTATGAAAATAAGCGACTCGTTTGAGTTGTGGATAATAATTAAATTTCATAATACACAATTAGCTAAGCATCAGAGGTCATCACTACAATGAATATATTTGAAGCTTTACGCCAAAGTCATGAAAAGCAACGTGAACTTGCTGAAAAACTCATTCAAACATCAGGGGATACACCTGAGCGTCGAGATTTATTTGAGCTGCTCAAAAATGAGTTATTTGCTCATGCTGTTGGCGAAGATCGTTATTTTTACATCCCGTTAATGATGACTGATTCAGGCCTAAACATCACCCGTCATGCATTGGCGGAACATCATGAGATGGATGAATTATTAGAGCAACTGACGGAAACTGAATTTAGTAATCCAGGTTGGTTGGCAATTGCGAAAAAGTTATCTGAAACGGTACATCATCATTTGCAGGAAGAAGAACATGGCTTTTTTCAGCAAGCGGGTAAAATCTTAGATGAAAAACAAAAGGAAAGTTTAGCCAAACAATATTTGGCGGAATATAAGAAATACAAGAAAGCAGATAAAGACAGTTTGACGGGCTAAACGCAAGTGAAGCCTGAAGACGAATGCAAAATCAAAAAAAAGACGGCAGAGGCCGTCTTTTTGTTTCAACTATAAATATAAAAAATTAGTCTGATACGCTGCTCGGAGTATTGCGAGAGGAACGTAAAGTCACCCCGACGGACGCCAACATAATGCAGACTAAGGCCACCCATTGCCACGTCCCAATATTTTCGCCAAGCAGAACCATACCTGTAATGGCAGCTAATGCAGGCGACAAACTCGATAAAGTCCCATAACTAAGTTTACTGAGGATTTTCAACGCTTTTAAATCCAGTGCATAAGGTATGGCCGTGGCTAAAATCGCAATCAATAAGGCTTTCGGCCAATATTGGGTATCGAGTAGGGCGGGTGCATTGTTATATAGTCCAATCGGGAGCAAGGTCAGTGCGGACAGTGTGATGGCAATCGTTAGCGCATGCATACCAATATTTTGATGTACCACTTTTTGTCCAAAGAAAATATAGAATGCCCAACAGAGTCCCGCTGCTAAGGCACAGGCTGCCCCAAGTATTGAGAAATTACCATCATGAGCTTGTCCCCAAGGCACCATCAAGGTAATGCCTAAGATTGCTAAAAAGACCCAAATATAATCACTGCTGTTTTTAATGGATAACAATGCCAGACCCAAAGGGCCAATAAACTCTAAACCCACGGCAATGCCTTGTGGCAATTTACCCAGTGACATATAGAACAACACATTCATCAAACAGAGTGCCGCGCTATAGCAGAGCAGATCCCGCCATTTTAAAAAAGACAGCCGTTTTAAAATGTGCCATGAACGAAACATTAAACAAATAATAATTGAAGCAAAACAGAGTCGTAAAATGGTCACACTGAGTGGATCAAGCACCAAAAATAATTGTTTGGCGAATGATGCACTGATCTGATAGGAAATCATGGAGAGCACCATGAAAACAACAGCGAGAAGTTGTGAATTTGGCATGCGGCACACAGTTGTTGGGCGGTGTTGAGCCCTATTTTTGAGTCAGTACAGTATAGCGGTTAATGCTAACAATTGAGTGAATTTTAACATTTGACCAAATCATGATGGATTTTGAATTTAAATGACTTTGGCTTTTTGCGTGGTATAGGTACACCCAATCGATGCACAGATGATGACAGCAAGGGCTAACCACTGGGTCCACAGCAATTGTTCATTTAAGAAAACAAAACCAGAGAGTGCTGCAATCGCAGGTTCTAGGCTCATGAGCGTTCCGAAACTGAGCGCCGTTAAATTGCGGAGCGCAATCATTTCTAGAGTAAAAGGTAAAGCACTGGCTAGGGTCGCAAGTGCAATAAAATACAGTAGACTACTTGGCTCAAACGCCTGTGCCGGCATACCTGCAAAGAGTGCGATGGGCATCAAAACACACATGCCGACGAACATGCCTAAGCAAACGGTATGATTGCCTGAGACCCCTGACGGTTTTTGACCAGCCACGATATAGAGTGCCCAACACGCACCTGCCCCGAGGGCAAGTAAGATCCCAATTGGGTCAAGCCGTTGTGCAGCTTGGTCAAAAGGAAAAAGTAGGATAAGGCCTAAAATAGCCAGTCCGACCCAAATAAAATCAAATTTTCGGCGTGCAGCAAATAGTGCGACACTGAGCGGACCTATAAATTCAAAAGACACGGCAATGCCGAGAGGCAGGCGATCAATCGACAAGTAAAATAATACATTCATCCCTGCTAAGGCACAGCCATAGCTGAGGATAGACGACCATTTGAGTTGTTTAAAATTGATCTGCCAAACTTTAAAAATGATCGCCAAGATTAATGCACCGAGCAGTAAACGCATCGCGGACACGGTCAGGATGGGAAACTGACCAAACAGGTACTTAGCGAACGAACCACTGCTTTGCATACTGATCATTGCAATAAGCAAGATCAGTGGTGCTTGTAGAGCAGGGGTAATTTTAAAATTTGGCATAGACTAAATTTGTTTCGATGACTCGAATAGCGGGAGATTGGCAAAAGCCAGATTTTAAAAGTCTACTACAATAAAAAAACCACAGCCCGAAGGCTGTGGCTTCAGTGTCTAATTAAATTAGAACAATACGCGAACGCGGATGGTACCTTCAACTTCGTGAAGAGTATCCAAAGCTTCTTTAGATGCAGTTGCATCAACGTCCATCACAAGATAACCCACATCACCTTTAGTCATTAAAGACTGACCAGAAATGTTGATACCGTGTTCAGCAAACAAGTTGTTGATTTTTGAAAGAACGCCCGGCACGTTTTTGTGGATGTGAAGTAAACGGTGTTTACCTTCAGTCAACGGTAACGCGATTTCTGGGAAGTTCACTGCAGATAAAGTCATACCTTTATCAGAGTAAGCAACGAATTTTTCAGCCACTTCTAGACCGATGTTCGCTTGCGCTTCCATGGTTGAACCACCCACGTGAGGAGTCAAAATCACGTTGTCTAAGCCACGAAGTGGAGAAACGAATTCTTCACCGTTTGCTTTAGGTTCTTTAGGGAATACGTCAACCGCAGCACCAGCAATATGACCAGATTTGATCGCATCAGCAAGATCTTCAATGATTACACATGTACCACGTGCAGCATTGAGGAAGATTGCGCCTTCTTTCATTTGAGCAAATTGATCTTTGCCGAAGAAGTTGCGAGTTGATGGAACGTCTGGAACGTGTAGAGATACGACGTCTGCATTGGCAAGAAGTTCACCCATAGAACCGACTTGACGTGCATTACCCATTGGAAGTTTAGTTACAGCATCGTAATAAATTACGTGCATACCTAAACTTTCAGCAAGTACAGAAAGTTGCGAGCCAATCGAACCGTAACCAACAATACCTAAAGTTTTACCACGAGTTTCAAATGAACCAACTGCAGACTTGTTCCAACCACCACGGTGAGTTGAAGCAGATTTTGCAGGAACACCACGAAGTAATAGAATCGCTTCAGCAAGTACTAGTTCAGCAACTGAACGCGTATTTGAGTATGGTGCGTTAAATACTGGAATACCGCGAATCATTGCAGCATTTAAGTTCACTTGGTTTGTACCGATACAGAAACAACCCACAGCAATCAGTTTGTTCGCCGCTTCAAAAACTTCTTCAGTTAATTGAGTACGTGAACGAATACCAATGAAGTGAGCATCTTTAACCGCTTCTTTCAACGCTTCACCCTCAAGCGCAGTTTTACGGTAGTCAATGTTGGTGTATCCAGCAGCATTTAGAGTGTCGATTGCGTTTTGGTGAACGCCTTCTAACAACAAGAAACGAATTTTATCTTTAGGTAAAGAAAGATGTTGGCTCATTACGGCTCCGCTACAAAGGCCAAATTTAGTGCGCATATAATAGCATAGGAAGTCGCCTGATATACATTTCCTTTATGACCGACGTCATGGCTATTTTGGCGAATGATGAGTCAATTTTTTTAGATTTGGTCTAATTAACTTGGTCATATTCCTCGTGACATTTTGAAATCACGTTTTTCTTTGGGTTTTGTCAAAAAAAGCCCAGTTATAGCTTATAATGGTGCCGCTCAAAATCATCATGACCAATTCCCTGACATTTTGATGCGCTCTGTTTCAGGCTTTTTCCCTTGAAATATGCGTTACCGCAGTTTTGACTGAATGAAGTCTGGACCTTTAAAAAAACTTGTTTACTTCTTGCAAGGTCTGAAAACGATGAATGCTCCAGTCGCTTTAACCCCAGAGTTATTGACCCAATTGACCGCTATTGTTGGCGAAAGCCGAATTAAAACCGATGCGGATAGTCTCCAAAATTGGGGTCGTGACCATACTAAGCACTTCGATCCAAACCCGTCGGTCGTCGTTTTCCCTTCAAGCACAGAACAAGTTCAACAAATTGTAAAACTTGCGAACCAATTTAATGTAGCGATCACACCAAGTGGCGGTCGTACAGGTTTGTCTGCGGGTGCTGTGGCTGCTAACGGTGAAATCGTGGTAAGCATGGACAAGATGAACCAAATCTTGGAATTCTTTCCAGCTGACCGTATGGTTCGCGTACAAGCAGGTGTAGTGACTGAACAACTTCAGAACTATGCTGAAGAACAAGGCATGTACTATCCAGTTGATTTTGCATCTTCAGGTTCATCTCAAATTGGCGGCAACATTGGTACCAATGCGGGTGGTATTAAAGTGATTAAATACGGCATGACTCGTAACTGGGTGTTGGGCATGACTGTGGTTACTGGTAAAGGTGACATCCTGCGCTTGAACAAAGGCATGATCAAAAATGCGACTGGTTATGCACTTCAACACTTATTTATTGGTGGTGAAGGTACGCTAGGTTTAGTGACTGAAGCTGAAATCAAACTTGAACGTCAACCCCATGACTTACAAGTGTTGGTTCTCGGTGTGCCTGATTTTGATGCGATTATGCCTGTTCTACATGCCTTCCAAAAGAAAATCGACCTGACTGCATTTGAGTTCTTTGGTGAGCTTGCAATGCAAAAAGTATTGGACAATGGTCATGTACAACGTCCATTTGAAACACCATGTCCGTTCTATGTTTTACTTGAGTTTGAAGCACCATTTGAACCGATCATGGATGCGGCAATGGAAATCTTTGAACATTGCATGGAACAAGGCTGGGTACTGGATGGCGTGATGAGCCAAAGCTTAGACCAAGTACATAGCTTATGGCGTTTACGTGAAGACATTTCAGAGTCAATCGCACCGTTCACTCCATACAAAAATGACATCTCAGTTCTGATTACACATGTGCCTGCATTTATTAAAGAAATTGATGCAATTGTGGAAGCGAATTACCCAGACTTTGAAATTTGCTGGTTCGGTCATATTGGTGACGGTAACTTGCACTTAAATATTTTGAAACCTGCGGATTTAAGTAAAGATGAATTCTTTGCAAAATGCCAAGTGGTGAATAAATATGTATTTGAGACTGTGAAAAAATATGACGGTTCAATTTCAGCAGAACATGGCGTGGGTATGACTAAAAAGCCTTATCTCGATTACACACGTTCAGCTGAAGAAATCGAATATATGAAAGCATTGAAAAAAGTATTCGATCCAAATGCAATTATGAACCCAGGTAAATTGTTCGATCTTTAATTTTTTAAAGACGTACTAGAACGCATCTTCGGATGCGTTTTTTTATGGCTATAAAACGCCTTTTTTGCCGTGCATGGATGAGAGACTACACATTGATTTTTGGAATGGGGTACTTCTTTTACATTGCTTAAATAGTGTTTTGGACAAATGTTCGGCATGATAGGTCTGAATAATAAATTTGAGTTGGTTCTATGTATCGTTTAATTGCTGTGTCTGCATTGTGTGTGGGGATGTTGGCGGGTTGTGCGACAACGCAGAAAATTGTGTCTAAAGTCGGTTCTTCTGCTACGCCACTCGATCAGGTATTAAAAGAACGTCCTGATTTGCGTAAAGAGCTGTCGACTGTGGAAATTCGTCAGTACTTTAACCGTGTTGAGTCGCCAAATGCGGGGCAGGTGAAAGTGACTGAAACGGGTTTAATGGATGATTCGGTGAAATCGGTTCGTACCATTTATAGTTTTAGATTGGTGGATGGTGACTGGCAGCGTGTAAATACGCAGAAGGAATATCAGTGCCAACGTGGTAAAAATACCAAGACTTTCCAATCGGCGAAGTGTCCTTAAATTATAAAAAGTTAAGGTCTAAATTTCTTATTAAATATTCAGCATGACGGGGTCCTTTCATTTTAAATTCGATGATTGGAGCTCGTATCTACTTTTGTTTCGGCAAAAGTAGCAAAACCATCTTTCATCCGCAAAACTCGTCAAATACCATCTTCAATTGTGTAGGTCGCAGAAACTTTACATATTGAATGTGTCCTGACTCGGACAGTTGCGGATGAGTTTCCGCGTATCTTAATTTTCATCCTAAACATAGAATATTCAATCCTAAAAATTTTCTCGTGAGTTCGTATAGTTTTTAATAATATAAAACCGAATTCAAATCATGATCAGATTTCAAATTTATGATGAAAACCCTAGCCTTCATCCACGTCAATGACTCAGGTTCACCCATTGGTGACTTTGCTCCGGTCACATCAGTATTTTCCCATTATGAATTGGGAAATACGGTCTCGCCATTTTTATTGCTCGACCATTTAGGGCCTGGAGTGCTGAAACCAACCCAACTGAAAAAAGGCGTATTGGAACATCCACATCGAGGCTTTGAAACCGTCACATTAGTGTTTAAAGGCGAACTTGAACATCATGATACGACTGGTGGAGGCGGTGTTATTGGTGAGGGCGATGTGCAGTGGATGACTGCTGCTTCAGGCATACAACACGAAGAAGTTTTTAGCCAAGCCTTTGCACAGCGGGGCGGCGCATTTGAAATCTTGCAACTTTGGGTCAACCTGCCTGCCAAAGATAAAATGAATCCTGCACGCTATCAGAGCTTAGCCAAAGCCAGTATTCCTGTAGTGGATTTAGCAGATAATGCAGGTTATGTACGGGTCATTGCAGGGCATTATTTAACAGCCGACGGCCCTGCAGAAACACATACGCCTATGCAAGTATTTGATGTCTTTGTCAGTGCCAATCAAAGCATCATACTACCTGCACAAGAAGGGCATACCACGCTGGTATATTTACGCTCGGGCAAGCTGAAATTTACTGAAACAGATGAACCGTTAATTGCACAGCATATGGCAGTCATGTCGAGCCAAGGTGAAAATGTCGAATTGACGGCAGTCGAAGATAGCCACATATTGTATTTATCGGCGCAGCCTTTAAATGAACCCATCTATGGGCGAGGTTATTTTGTGATGAATCATTTTGCAGAAGTCATGCAAGCCTATGAGGACCTAAAACAAGGTCGCTTTATCCAAAAAGCAGACAATGAAAAACCATAAAAGCGGTAGTTTAAAAAGACCAATACAACGCCAGCAAACACTGTTAAAATAGTCGGACTCAAACCGACAGATCGGTTCTTTGAAGTTCATTTTATCTCTATCTAGCGTCTTGTGAATACGACGCACATATGGCGGATATGCCGCAAATTCATTTTTAAAATTAATATTACAGTGCTCGTCATTGGGCTGAAGTGTCTCTCCCTATTTGTCATTTCAAGCTCGACAGCACACATTTGATATGTAGATAACAATGCAAAACGTACAAACCACAAAATTAAGTCGTGCCACCTTAATGTTTCCCTTGGCACTGGTTTTATTTGAATTTTCTGTCTATATCGGCAACGACTTAGTCCAACCCGCCATGCTTGCGATTACCCAAGAGTTTGGTGTGAGTAGTGCATGGGCACCCTCGTCGATGTCATTTTACTTATTGGGAGGTGCGTGTGTCGCTGCAATATTAGGGCCATTGTCAGACCGATTAGGTCGTAAAAAAGTCCTATTGGGTGGTGTAGCGTTCTTTAGCTTATGCTGTTTAGCGATATTGCTCACACATAATATCGAAAGCTTTTTAACGTTGCGTTTTTTACAAGGTTTTGGCTTGTCGGTTATTTCAGCCGTGGGTTATGCTGCTGTTCAGGAAACTTTTGAAGAGCGTGATGCCATCAAAGTCATGGCGATCATGGCGAATATTTCACTACTGGCGCCACTGATCGGTCCCGTCCTCGGTGCCTTTATGATTGATCACGTGTCATGGCATTGGGGTTTTATAGGAATCGCATTTCTATCTTTTCTGAGTTGGTTTGGTTTAAAAGCCAAGATGCCGACTCAGCACATCAGCATTCCAAAGCAACCGGTGGGCTATATCATTGATGACTTTAAACAGGTGTTAAAAAATAAACGCTTTTTGGCACTGACACTGGGTCTACCGATGGTGGCAATGCCACTGATGCTGTGGATTGCGCTATCTCCGGTCATATTGGTGGAGCAGCTAGGACTGAGTAGCGTGCAATATGGCATGGCACAGTTTCCCGTTTTGGGCGGTCTGATCCTCGGTAATATTGTCCTGATTAAAATCATCGACAAACTGCCATTAGGTCAGTCTGTGATGATCGGGCTACCGCTGATGTTACTCGGGACGAGCCTCGTGGTGATTGGGACGATAACTGAAAGTTATTTTCTGACCTTTCTCATTCTCGGCATGAGTTTGGTCAGTTTTGGTGAAGGGATTAGCTTTTCTGTGCTCTATCGTTTTGCCTTAATGTCGTCTGAAATGTCGAAGGGCACAGTGGCTGCGGCAGTGTCTGTGATCATGATGCTGACGTTCTTTGCCGTGATCGAAATCGTGCGCGTGCTATATGAAAACTTTGGACTTTGGGCCTATAGTTTGGCGGGTTTTACCCTCATTATCTTGTGGTTCAGCCTACCACGCTTGGTGGTACGAGATATTATGCGACAGCGTAAATTGACGGGTGAATTTTAAATTCGAGTCCATGCCATTATAGAAAAAGCCCAATGCTGTGTAGAACAACATTGGGCTTTTTTATTTGTTGTATACCGTCTTAATTTGATGTTGCAGGTTGTTCTGCATTTTTTAATTTACGATCGAAAATAAATGGACCAAAAGGCAAAATCGATGCAATTAAGCCCATTAGAAATACGCTAAGCGACCATTTTTGCTTTTCACAGACCACAAATAGCACCACCAAGAAGGCAATAAACAAGACGCCATGTCCCATACCGACGTATTTGACCAATATTGGATTATCCATCAGGTACTTCATTGGCATAGCAATGAACAATAATAATAAAAAGGAGATGCCTTCGAGTAGGCCCACAAAGCGTAAGGTCTTGATATTCATGCGAAGTCTAAATTCAAAGTGATTTCAGCCTTGAGTCTACCTGAAAGCACTGCAGGAACGAAGCATTCCCGTTGAAATAATTGATCCGCATATTGAATCTAAGTTGATGTTTTCAAAGTTAATTCTGAGTCGTCTGCTCGGATTAATTTTCTAGATCCGCTAAGGCATCCTCAATTGAACCCTGATCAAATTCATAGTTACAGCCGAATAAAATCATCGGGCTTTTTCCGGTCATTTCAGACAGGCTTAGTTTGTGATTGATCGCATGCAGATCATCCGTTTCAGCTTCCGTACGTAGGATTTTTTCACCACGGAAAAACGGCATATTGGCAAACATCGGATGCTGTTCAATACTATATTTTTGGGCAAGTTTTTTCACATCGGCTTGGCGATAGATCGCGAATACTGCATTGGAAGACAGGCCAATTTCTTGGGTTGGCATGCCACAAAAATTCAACAGCTTGCGTATTTTTATAGATATAAATAAACGGTTGATGTGGGTCATCATGGCGTTTCCAACCTAATTTTGGTAAATCTTTTTCGTAGTGCGAAAGCGCCTGATGGTAATGATCATAGTCACACTGACATTCTAAGACTTGTTTTAATTCACTTGCGGTCGGTGCAGCTACTGCATTTGTAGCGACAAGAGCAGTAGAAGCCAAAGCTACAGAAATGCATGCATTTTTAAAATTATAGTTTATAAAGGACATCATTATTCTGTCTATTCGGCCTATTAAAAATATAGGTCTATTCATTACAACGTTCTATTTAATTTCAGCACGAATTAATTGTGTTCTGAGTTGAATTAACTCAGGCAAGGTTTCAAGTAATAAACTGATTTGCTTGAGCACCAGTTGTAGGTGATTAGACCGCATTTCTTCAGTGCTGAGTGTTTGAATTTCGAAAAGTTTTTGCTGAATTTTCTCAGGGTTGAGCGGTTTTTGCTGAATTAAGACGTCGTCTAGGGTGCTTTGACACCATTGCAGCAGTTCAAGGACTTGTTGGTCTTGTACTTGTTCACGGTGGCTCCCCAGTGCCGAAATATAACTGAGCTGACTATGGCTATACACCAAATAGCGAAAGGCGTGTTGTATTAGGTTCTGGTCAGGATCAGGTTCCGTACTTAAACTTGAAATCATGCTCGATAGTTCAGTCTGAGCATTATGGGCTGAACGACGGGCACGCCGATAAGCAATGCTATTGGTTTTCCCATGGAGATATTGCTCAACTACGGCATCAAAATAATGCAGGGTCGCAGCAGAGCTTTTTTGAATGGTCTTGGAAATATTGCGAAAGTCCCAATCTGGCCAGATGACATTGACTGCGAACCATGCAATAAAACAGCCGAGTAAGGTATCAACGATACGCGGTAAAATAACCGCATAACCTGCGCCTTTTAAATTAAAAATCAGCAAGACCATTAAGGTTGCCATGAGGGTCGCCATGGCATATTTTTTGGCACTCAGATAGAAAAAGCATACGCCAAAAATAATTGTCAGTAGCAATTGACCTTCGACACTCGGCACAAAATACAAAATAGGAATGCCAAGTAAGACCCCTAATATGGTTCCCAAAGTCCGCATTTTTAAACGACTTTTGGTCGCAAAATAGCGCATCTGACAGACAAATAAACTGGTCAATAATATCCAGTAGCCATTTTTTGCAAAGGGCAGTAGCGAAATGGCATAGCCCATAGCAAAGACAAAAGCGATGCGAACAGCATGGCGAAATAAGGCAGATTCGGGACTCAAATGCTGTTTCAGTTTGAGCCATAAATCATGCCAGCCATGAATGTCGTC
The DNA here is from genome assembly GCF_013418475.1 of Acinetobacter sp. YH12140. Classification (NCBI taxonomy): domain Bacteria; kingdom Pseudomonadati; phylum Pseudomonadota; class Gammaproteobacteria; order Moraxellales; family Moraxellaceae; genus Acinetobacter; species Acinetobacter sp. YH12140. The sequence goes on along the minus strand of NZ_VPBZ01000007.1, from coordinate 110,114 downwards.
GTCGAGTAAATTGAGGTTGTCGATATGCTGCTGATAGGCCTGTTGCTGTGAATGATCTAAATCCTGCACATGCGAAAAGCGTTCTTGCACACTGTCCAAATTACTCAAGATCAGCTGTAGATTTTTCACTTCTATATTTTGCGGATTATTGGCCATCCACTCCTGCAAAGAGGCATGCAAATGTGCCAGTGCTTGCGCAGTAATGGGATCAGGCTGATAGGGCTGCCGATGCAAAATACAGTAGGCCAACTGTTGGCAAGCCTGCGCTTGTAATCGAATATTTTTTTGAAAACGAAAAATTAAATCGGTACGGCTAAAATTTTGATGAATTTGTTCGTAGTGTAAATAATTCGCACTGGCCTGTTCGTGAATATCTTGTGCCAAGAAATATAAATTCAGCCAGTAGATGGTGTTTTTATTTGCTCTTGAGGCTTTTAAACGGGTGAGTAAAGAAGCTTTGGTCGTGTTTAAACTCGGGATGACATCACTGTTTTTGAGTGATAATTCATATAGTAAGTGTTCCACATTGTTGACATTATCTGGGTCAAATAAGCGTGCTTTTGCATTCAGTACTTCGGCGATTTGTAAAAAACAACGCGAGAGATTGTCCTGTACGGGGAGGGTGGGTTTAATCAAGTAAAAGAGAATTGAGGTCAGGCCATACCATAAGGCCCCTAGAACAAAGCAGCTGGGTTGAAAATACCAGGTGTCATATTCGCCCAAGCCGAACATGGTATAAATCGATAGTAAAATCGTGCCAAAAGATATCGTGGCATAGCGTTGCCCCAAAGCTCCTAATAAAATAAATCCTGCACTGGACAGTGAAAGATATAAGATAAACAGCAGCTTATAGGGATAGAGAAAATCTAAAATACTACTGACACTAAAGAAGAGTACGCAGACATAGAGCAAATTACGCAGTCGGATGCTGAGTCGGTCGTCAAAGTCCGTGAGCGCGGTGGCAATCGCACCTAAGGTGACGGGCACAATAACACTATGAAAACCGAGAAAATATAATCCGAGCGTGGTGCCACTCAAAACAATACAAATTTGCAGGCAATACATAATGATTGCACTGGATTGAAACTGTTGAAACCAAGAGAGTCGCGTGTTCACAGAGTTATGAAGTATTCGAATGATTTTGTAAATTAGACTGAGCTTTTTTCTGTGAACTGTCAATTTTTATTCAATAGAAAAGCGGACTTAAAGTCCGCTTGTTCAAATCTATGCATAAGGTCGATTATTGAATCACACCACAGGCAATACGGTCACCGCCACCGCCTAGAGGTTTAGGGTCGTCAGAGTAATTATCACCACCAGCATGGATCATGATGGCTAAGCCTTGTACATCCGCCAATTTCAAACGTGGTGCAATTAAATTCACTTTTGCTGTGCCATCGGTTTGAACTTGAAGGATCGGTAAGTCACCCAAGTGACCTGTTAGCGGCGTACCGTGGTTAGGTGCAGCTTTAGGGTTAAAGTGACCACCTGCAGCAAGAGCAGCACCCGCTTTTCCATCTTTTTCAGCTGGGGCACAAGAGCCTTTTTCATGAATATGGAAACCGTGTGGACCCGGAGGAAGCTGGGTTAAATTGGTATGAATAACCAAGCCAGCAGGGCTATCAACCAAGTTAATTTGACCGATGCTTTGACCAATACCTTGAGCAGTCACGGCATTGACCGTCACGGTTTTTGCATTCAGACCTGTTGAAGTCGAGGTACTCGCACAGCCTGTAAACATCAGGGCACTGACCGCAGCAAGCGCACCGAATTTAAATAGTGAAAACATGTTTGGCATCCTGTCTGTTTTTATCGAGTTTCAACCATTGAAACAGATGCGGATACAGGATGACAGATAATTTAAGTATTTGATTGTAATATTTGTTTAATGAATTCAAGCCTGAATTAAGGTTGTTCAGGCTTATCATCTATATTGTCTAAGTTATGTGCCAACGTTGCTTTGGGCATCATGACGGGTTCAATTTGGGTTTCATGCAACCATTCACGCCAAATGGCTAACAATACTGCCAAAATCACTGGGCCGATAAATAAACCGACAAGACCGAAACTGGCGATCCCACCCAAAACACCAAACATGATTAATAAGAATGGAATCTGCGTTGCCCCTGAAATCACTAAAGGACGAATCACGTTATCGGCCGTACTCACCACACAAACACCCCAAGCCATGACGCCAATGGCTTCAATGGTTTGACCTTGTGAAAATAACCACAACGACACAGCGGTATATGAAATTGGTGGGCCAAACGGAATCAGTGCCAACATGAAGGTAATGATGGTTAATAACATTGGGTTAGGGACATCGGCGACAAAATAGCTCACACCGGCAAGTAAAGCTTGGGCAATGGCGGTGAGACCGATGCCATACACTACGGCACGTGTGGTATCCGAGATGGTGGCAAGATAATGATGAATACGTGGCCCGATCACCATTTCAAGGGCTTTACTGACCTGACTTAAAATGGTTTGACCATCACGATAAAAGAAAAATAAAGACATCACGGCAAAACACAGCTTAAAGATATTTTTACTGACTTCGCCGACCAAAACTTTACCGTAGTTCAAATGCCCCTGAATCCAAATTTGTACCGATTGAATAATACTGTTTGGGTCATTGTTCAGTTCATGCAGGGTACGACTGACTTCTTTACCAATAAACGGTAGTTGGCGAATAAAATCAGGCACATTGACATGACCAGAGAAAACTTGCTTTTGTAATTCAAAATACAAGTTACGGCCTTCATGTTGTAGCAAGAAGATCGCAAAAATCACCGGCAGACCCACCACGAGCACCACCAGTAAGATCATCAGCGCCGCACTTAGATTTGCACGATTGCCACAAAAACGATGCACCGATTGATACAGCGGCCAAGTCATATAAGCAATAATCGCTGCCCAAACAACGGGCACAATAAAGTATTTGAGTACGCTAAAGCTCAAAAAAATCAGGATAAAAAATAATCCGAACAATAAGACTTTTTGTAATGTAGGTGCGAACGTTGGCAATGCGTGCTCTGATTTTTTCATCATGTTGTGTTCAATCTTAACCGAAAAAAAAGCTCCCGAAAACGAGAGCTTGTTAACTTATGGTGAATATCTTGCAGGCTAGATCCTTGCAAGATTGGCCTTTATATCAACAAAATGTGGAATGATGGGTTAAAACCACTCGGCTTCGTCTTCAATAATGGCATTGAGCACAGGTTGCCATTGTTGCTGCATGCCGAGGTACAATTTTTGCGTTTTATCAAAAACCGAAAGACCTTGCATGGCAAGTTGACCATAAGCGGTACGTTCAGAAATCCAAGCAACGGGCTGTTGTTCAACTTTATTGAAAAAATCTTGAATTTCTTTGGAATGAGCAGAATTGGGTTTTACACGATTGGCCAACAATAGGATTTGGACTTTACCTTTACGAATCCGCTTAATTTCTTGCAAATGCTTTAAAAAACGACGGGTCGAGTCGATGTCGAAGAAAGATGGTTGTAGCGGGGTAATGATGGCGTGAGCTTCACTCACCAACTGATCTGCATGTTCACCCGATAACGCACCCGGTGCATCGATAATTAGATATTCAATCCCTTTCGGCACATCACCAATCGACTTTTCATGACGCCAATCTAGGCTCTGAATTGGGGCTGCAGTCTCTGGGCGCTGTTTGAGCCATTGACGTGCAGACTTTTGATTGTCAGCATCTGCCAAGGCCACTTTATAACCTTTTTGCGCAAGTGCAGAGGCTAAACTGATTGCTGTGATGGTTTTGCCACAACCACCTTTTTGATTGGCAATTAATATCGTTTTCATCGACCTAAATAGATTTTATTCTGCTCATCCCTAGCATATCATTGTTTAATGCGGGGAATATGACAAAGAACCAAAGTCTAAGTTTTTTCTATAGGTTTCGCTGTAATATATTAAAAAGATTAGGAATTTTAAATGTCTGTCTGGATGGCCATGCTCATTGGCGCGTGTATTGGGATTGTACTGACCACCTTAATATTAAGTGGCAGTCGCAATGGAAGGATTAAGGCAGAATACGAGCAATATATTGCAGAACTAGAATTGGAACATCAGCAGGCCTTGGCCCATGCACAAAAACGCAGTGTAAATACCAGTCGTGCTGTTTTAAAAGGCAAAATGGCCGAACAAATGGCGCCGATCATGCCTGAATTTCAGTATTTACCTAGCGATGCAAAGTTTCTCGGTGACCCGATCGATTATGTGGTTTTTGATGGCTATACCGACTTTCGTGATGGTGATGGACTCGCTGAAGACATCGAAGTGGTGCTGATTGATATTAAAAGTGGTGGCGCACGTTTGACCAAAGGGCAACAAGCGATTGCTCAAGCCATTGCCGAAGGGCGAGTACGTTTTGAAACCATCCGAATTGATTTTGAGCATATTTAAGCTCGCGTGACTCAGCCTCAGAACCGTCGAAAAGTAATAAGGACAGAATATCCACATGGAAAAACTCTTAGCGACTGCAGCCGTTTTTGCGCTCATGCTGTGGATATGGTCTGAATATTTTCGTGCCATTCCACATTTAGAGCAAACTGGTGTGCTGAAAAATTTTCAGGTCACACCGACTCAGGCATTTTCCGGTGAATATTTGCTGTTGGATAAACGCTACTACAGTGCGAGTAGTCGTACATTACATCCGGCCGCACCGACCGTGGTGGGTGGCTTTCAAGACTTGGCCTATGTCAGCAATATTGATTTGCTACTGGGTTCAGGCGCAAATGATTTCCAGTCTTTAAAATATCATCTTGAATGGTCGCAGCAGAACCGCTGTTTTAACGTACAAGCGAAAAATGTACCCTCGACACAAGTTGAACAGCTCAAGTCTGAATTGCAAAATGTCAGTGTGATTGCTCAATCCGAAGACGTTGCAAATCGTATTCGTCGTTTAAAATCAGGGGATCGTGTGGAGATTTTGGGTGCATGGGTGGATGTACATTCCATCAAAACAGGGAAGTCGTATAACACCTATAATGTGTTGAATAAAAAGCCCTGTCATATCCTAAAAATTAATGCCATTCGATTAATCAAAGACTAGGTATTTTTATCTAGATTTGATTGTGCTTAAACATGGCCTTGGAAGCTTTAACTCAACTTCCGTGCGCGGGCGAGCAACATGCGCTGTCCAATTTTTGGAATGCCTTGAGCATCAAAATACTGCGTTTCAAAACATTCAAACTGGGCATCTTCAAGCAACTTTTGCATATTACGATCCAGATGACAGCCATCCGCGACTTTCTTTTGAATGGGCGTCAATAAGTGTTGTAACTGCTTAATTTTCCCATTTTCATTGTGTTGTACATGCTCAACCAAATGAAATGTTCCTGTTGGTTTAAGGATACGGTAGATTTCTTCAAGCGCAGTTTCAATATCGGCAATGCTGCATAAGGTCCATGTACTCACGACATGATCTAGACTTTCATCTGCAAAGGGTAATTTTTCAGCACCGGCTAAAATATGCTGTACCTCAAAGGGCGCTGCATGTACACGTTCAGCAGCTAAATGAAAAATATCAGGATTGGGTTCTAGGGCAAAAACCGTATCGACATTTTGATAAAACGCTAAATTCAAACCTGTACCAAAGCCAATTTCGAGCACCTCACCAGATACGGCTAACAGGAGTTCGCGTCGTTTATCCATCAAGCTTGGTACTTGCATGACTTGATTTAAAAGATGCGGAAAAATGTGTTGTTGATAAAATTTATAAATCATAGCGGGCATTGTTGTAGGTTTTTTTAAAGTGTAATTCATGTCTTTTTAATTTTAAATCATGTGGTAGGGCGTGAATATGGGCCAATTGACTGAATAACAGCATTTTGTTACCAAGTTCATAAGGTTTATGCAGACTGTGTGCGTAATATAGAGTTACAACTAGTGAAAACGACATTCATCAGGCTCAACCTACGCGATTTTAAGCTCATGTTCAGGTTGGGGCATTATGAATAGATGAAGTTGGCTCAATTGCAGAATTAAAATTGAGTAATGTGAAGTATTACAGGGTAAGAGGATAACGCGATGATCAAGCGAATTGCATTAAGTACTGTGCTTGCAGGCTTTTTATTGAATGTCGGTGTCCAAGCGTCTTCAGATTATAATATTGCCAAAGGCTTAGCACCTGCTGCCAAAGGTCAGTCGATTTCCACTTTGAAAGAATTTAAAGGTGATTTCCGAATTTTAGGTTCTAAAACCTATCAAACAGATGAACAAGCAAAATTTTCTCCGATTGATTATGCAGTCAGTTGGGGCTTATTTGCAGAGCCAGAAATTGCTCGTACGATTTCAGTCAATCAATATGACCGTTTCTTAAACTGGAAAATGGATCGTGTTCCTGTACCGCAAAAGCAAGCCATGATGATGGTGTCGAATATGCACATCATTCCTGCAAACCCGCAAATTGCTAAACAAATTACTCAAGTAAAACGTGGCGATCTTGTGCGTTTAAAAGGGGATTTGGTTGAGGTGAAAGACAAAGATTTGGTTTGGACTTCATCTTTGACCCCAACAGATACGGGTGATGGGGCTTGTGAAGTTTTTCGTGTAAGTTCGATTCAGTGGATTGAAAAAGTCAAAGGCTAAACTTCGATTACATCGAGATTGTATTGAATTCGGTGTGCATTAGATTCAAGGTAAAATAATTTGATGATGAAAATGACGATAAAGAAAAAGTTTATTTTGAGTCTAATGATGGCGAGTGGTTTGGCGCTTGCTGGATGTACCAGTATGAGTTCAACTGTAGATGGGAAAACCCATGTATTTACTGAACAGCAAAGTTGTCCGACCTTGCTTGAGATGGATCGTGGACAGACTTTGGAAGTGCTGTTAAACGAAAATCCAAGTACTGGTTATGTATGGTCTTTGGCTGAGCAACCGAAACTTTTTAAAGTTGAAGAAGTGTTTCAGTCAGCTCAACAACAAGCTGCTGCGGATACGACACCAGTACTAGGCGCAGGCGGTCAAAAAACTTATCGTTTTACCGCAACGACTGCGGGTGAAGAATTACTACATTTGAAGCATGCAAGGGCTTGGGAAAAAACCGCGATGGCTGAATGGACTTGTAGAGTACGAGTGTCTTGATTTGAACCACTGATGAAAAGATAAAAAAGCCAGTATTTATACTGGCTTTTTTATGGCAGACGAACTGATTTAGAACGTCCACGTATGCATTATTTCGCGCTGAGCGCTTGACCGTCAAATTGAATACCTTCCCAACCATTTTGCATAAATTGGCGAATGTTTTGGTGGTCAGTTGCGTCTGGTGTTGCCAATACAGCAGCATAATGTTCAGCAAAAAGACTTAAGGTTTCAGCTTGGTTTAGACCATTCAATTGAGCAAAAGAAAATACTTTGGCACTACCTTGGTTTTCAGTCGCTGCATTGGCTTGTTTGCCATTGGTAAAAGCAGTTGGTGTGTGGTTATAACGCGCTTCAATAAATGCAATCACATCTGAAAATTTCGCAGTCCCTGCTTGAAGTTGATCTAATAATTCCTGAGCCATAATGTCCTCTTTCAATAAAAAATACCGCAAAGTGTTGCAGACTATAGCAAGCTTTGGCCAAAACATTTAACACTATTTGCGTAAATTAAATGCGTGTATATTGAAGGGCGACCTTAGGCAGTCTGTTGCCTAAATTGTAGATACCAATGATGTTGAAGTAGGACAACTATGAACTGGCTTTTGGTCGCATGTGGCGGCGCAATTGGAGCAACACTTCGCTATGCAGCAGGACTGTTATTGGCCAAGCCAACAGTACTCTTTCCATGGGCTACATGGTGGGTGAATATTTTAGGTTGCTTTTGTGCAGGTGTGTTGTTTGCATTTAGCCAAAAATATCCCGTTCTACAAAATGAAGCACGCTTATTGCTTATGGTCGGGATCTTAGGTGGCTTTACCACATTTTCCAGTTTCGGCTTAGAAACCTTTCAACTGCTCAGACAAGGGCAAAGTGGGCTGGCATTTAGTTATGCCATTTCCAGTGTGGTGATTGGTATCATCGTATTGGGGCTGGGATATTACTTATTTCAGTCGATTTTAAAAATAGATGTTTAAAACAACGCTTGAAATCCACAAAATTTTAGACATAAAAAAAGAAGTTCAGGCTGGAGGAGGGGAACCCTGAACTTCTTTAATGTTTTAATTTTAAAAGAAAAAACTTAATCGAAACAGAACTTATTGTGAGCGTTTGAAACGCGCAAAGCGTTTATTAAAGTTCGCAATACGTCCTTCATTATTCACTTGACGTTGTTCACCTGTATAAAAAGGGTGTGATGCACTTGAAATATCGAGCGTCACATATGGATAAGTTTTGCCCTCAAACTCTTTGGTTTGATTAGTACTTAAAGTACTGCCAATCACAAAAAAGGCATTGGCATTGGTGTCATGAAAGAGCACTTCACGGTATTCGGGATGGATGTTGGCACGCATTCTTCTGTTCCTTAAATTTATTGATTAAAAAAATGTTATAACATAACAATTAAAAATGCAAATATTGCCCGAAATTTATCAGGCAATCAGCGCTTCATGTTCTCTTAAGCGCTAGGTGGGACCAACTCATCAAAGAGATCATTGAGATTGTCATTCACTTTCAAATGAATCAAATTCCAATAATGTCCTGAAACAGTCCGGTTCACCATCAGGGTATCCGGTGATGGTTTAAACACATCCCAGTATTTAAGAGAAGGCTTAATTAATTCTACCCCGTCATGGTGTGCTGAGTTTTCAGCAAAGTCGTATTGTGTGGTCAGCGGACGCATCAGTACTTCAAGCCATTGCTCATACAACTCTGTAGGGAATTTACCGAGTTCATTGAGGGAATGTAGGGCATCGAGTTGCTGTTCCATCAGTGGAATATCGTGCTTGCGTGCAGCATTGATCAATTGCTTAAAGTGCGACACGATTTCAGGAGATAGGGTTTTCACACCGCCGTAGTCATATACGATGACTGAACCATCTTCACGAAAGGCGAAGTTGCCCGGATGCGGGTCACAGTGGAAACGTTTAAGGAAGAAAATTTCACGGCCTATAGCACGGAATAAGCGTCTTCCCAAGGCATTTCGGGTTTCTTGTGACCACGTACTGGCAGTTTCTATACTGTCGCCAAGCTCTAGACTTAGAGTCAAAATATGACGTGAAGAATAATCTTTATAGACCTGTGGAATAATGATTTTGTCATCCAGCGCACTATGAAAAGCACGGGCTACATCTAAGTTTTGCGCTTCAATTTCATAGTTCAATTCGTTGTCTAAACTGTCCTGAATTTCACGAAATAGCTTGTCTTGTAACTTCCGATCAATTTTCAATACGCCCATCAAACGAAGTGCAAGGCGAACTTGTTTTAAGTCACTTTCACAGGCTTCTTCGACACCCGGATATTGCACTTTCACCACCACCTGCTGACCATTAGGTAACACGGCTTTATGCACCTGCCCAATGGATGCAGCGGCAAAAGGTTGTTCTTCAAAACTTTTAAAAATCTGCGCGAGGGGCTTGCCGAGTTCTTGTTCTACTTGGGCCTTAATTTCAGCAAAAGGCATGGCTGGCGCTTGGCGTTGTAATTTACTAATGGCTTTTGCGACTTCAGGTGGAAAAATGTCTTTGTACTGCGAGGCAATTTGTCCGACTTTCATCACCGCACCTTTCATTTCACCCAAAGTGTCTGCAATTTGCAGACCGATGTCCTGAAAAAGTTTACTGCGAGATGCATTTTTCTGTTCTTCATCGGCAGTGATATTGCGGATGGAATTGGAAACGGTTTTAGTAGCAATGCTTGCCGTCATACTGGCAAGTTTCATAAAGCGACGACCCGGTGTGCTAGCCGTTTTTGCCATGTGATGTTCCTCAAGATCATCATTTATTATCTATTACCGATCATAGGCGACAAAACACAAACTGCCTACTTTAAATTGTTAAGACTTTATTTCCATTGATAAAATGATGGGCAAAAATGTAAATACTGAAAATAATTCAGGCAAATTTAAGCCACGCGCTGAATGGTTTAAAATATCGCGTCGCTAGAAGAGAACTGAACGATGAAAGTGTATCGCTATTTAACCGGTAAAGATGATGTCAATTTCTGTGCTCGTGTGACCAAAGCTTTAAATGAAGGCTATGAATTGTATGGCTCACCAACCATGAGTTTTAATGGGACAGATGTGATCGTCGGGCAGGCGATCGTGAAAGACGTAGAAGACGACAGCCAAGTGCCACAAGGTTTAAAAAATGCCATCGAGGCGCTTAATTAGTTGGCTTTTGCTGCTTCGCTAGATTCAGTTTTTTCCAGTTCTAAATGTGGACCGAGATATTTACTGCATTGGTTATGGTGTAAATTTTCATTCAATGTGATGAGGTTTTGCGTCACGATAAAATCCTGATCGTCCGCAGAGGCAAACTTTTGATTGGCCTTGATGAAGTCCTGATAGGTATACGCCATACCAGACTGCTGACAACTTAATTTTAAACGTGCGGTATATGAGTCCGCCTGTTGTTCATGATAAAAGCGAAAGGCTGTCCAAAGTGCTTGATTGATGTAATCAAATTCGGGTTGTGATTGAACTTTGATGGGTGCGTAATATAAAGGAAATTCATGTCGGTTGATTGACTGTTCAGCCTGTAGTGACATGGAAAAGCCTAAGCTCAGACAGAGACTGATCGAGCGAAATACATGGGACATGTTTATTTTCCTCTTCTTCGTGCTTTTTATTTATGGCGTTGCTATGCAGCGTGTTAATTTGCATTAGTCTTCTGCATAGCGTAGCCGTCTTTTTTAAGTAACTTTTTAGATGATTTTTAAGGGCTTATCCCGCATGTGCTAAACGTTTATTCATCATAAATAAACGTGTAAGTAGCAGTATACAGGCGACAGTCAGGCCCACAATCAGGCCAATCCAAACGCCTGCAGCACCAGTCGTGGTAAAGCGTGCAAGATAGATGCCGACAGGGAAGGCAATGATCCAATACGCGATCATGGTGATCCACATCGGCCCTTTAGTGTCTTGCATGCCGCGTAAACACCCTGCGGCACTGACTTGCCATGCGTCCATCAACTGATAGGCAATCGCGAACAAGACCAAGTACACCGCAAGCTGAGTCACATCATAGTCATTGGTATACAGTGACACAATTTCATTACGTAAAAGCCAAAGCAAGAGCATGGTAATTAGGGCAAATACCGTCCCAGTCAACATACCGACTTTCTGGACTTTTCGCATTGCTAGCCAGTTCTTCTCCCCATAATAGGTACCGACCCGAATGGTTAGCGCAATCGCTAGTGACATTGGAATCATAAACAATTGCGAGGTAATCGAAATGGCCACCTGATGCGCGGCAATGGTAACTTCGCCCAAGGGACTCAACACAATAGCGGCTGTACTAAAAATACTGACTTCAAAGAAAATAGCTAAGCCAATCGGAAAGCCAAGTTTTAAAATACGTTTGATCCATTCACTGTTCATTTTTTCAAAAGCAGCGAAAGGTTGGGTTTTTTGATAGGCCGATCCTTTGAAAACGTACATCGCCAAAGCAAAGAACATTAACCATTGCAAAATCGCCGTTGCAAAACCACATCCTGCAGAACCTAATTCAGGGACTGGGCCTAAACCATACATAAAAATAAAGTTCAGTGGAATTAACACCAATAAGGCCAGTAGACTCAGCACAGTGACTGGTCGTGGATGCCCCAATGCTTCTGAGTAACCACGTAAAGCTGCGTACATGGTGACAGCAGGCATACCTAAACTAATGGCGTGTAAGAATAAGCTCGCCTTCGGAAGTAATACTTCAGGGACACCCAATAACGGTAAAAGCAGCGGCATAGCTTGTAAGACTAATGCGGCAATGATCCCTAAAAATAATGCGACCCACAAAGACTGACGGGCGATGGTGGCAATTTTTTCAGGCGTCCGAGCACCATTGGCTTCGGCAACCAATGGGGTGGTGGCAATCATAATGCCGCTGAACAGCAGCATGACTGGTATCCATAAGCCGACCCCGACCGCAATGGCTGCAAGGTCATTGGCGGACATGTGTCCAGCCATGATGGTATCAATGAGACCAAATCCCGCTTGCGCAAACTGTGTTATCAATATCGGGATCATTAAATGAAACAGTTGTTTTAATTCATACTTGCTGCTTGTTACAGCCGTGACAGTAGACACAGAATGTACTCATTTCTTGTGAGGTGCTTAGGAATGAGGTCTTAGCGTTGGAAAGTGAGAAGCACACCAATAAAAATCACCACGCCACCCAATAAGCGTTGCCAGTTAATCGGGGTTTTTTCAGTGCCGAGCAAGCCAAAATGGTCAAATACCATCGACATTAAGATCTGTCCAAAAATAATCAGACCGGAGAGGGATAAAAAACCCAGTTTCGGTGCGGTATAAATACTGATACTGATGGCATAAACACCCAAACATCCCCCCAGCCATAAATACCAAGGGATTTGAGCAAAACTTGCAAAGTCCGGTTTTTCGGCCGATTGAAAAAACACCATAAAGGCGAGGACTATTGTACCAATCAAAAAAGAAAAAAGGGCAGCTTGCAGCGGTGAATATAAATATTCACGCAATTGGCTGTTGATCGCTGTTTGAATGGTCATAGCGATACCAACACCCATCGCGAGCGGCAGTAAGTACAATAAATGGCTGCTTATTTTCATCTTCTAATCATCTAATTCTTCTTAAATTTATTAGTCTACTGTATTGTGGATGAGATTTCATAAGCGCTCTGATGCAGTCATGTTAAAATGCGCTTACTTCTTTTTTTCCTTTTGAGCATTTTCCTTGGTTGAATTAAATCCTGCAGTTGTTCCGTTATCTTTATACATTCACATGCCGTGGTGTGTGCGCAAATGTCCATACTGTGACTTTAATTCGCATGCAGTGCCGAATGGTGAATTGTCTTTAGACTTAGAACAAGAATATTTACAGGCGTTGGTTGAAGACTTTAAAACCCAAGTCGATTTTGCTCAGGGTCGCCTGATTCATAGTGTATTTATTGGTGGGGGTACACCATCGCTCATTTCATCCAAAGGCTATCAATGGTTATTTGCTCAACTCAAAGCGTTAGTGCCATTTGAAGCGGACTGTGAAATCACCTTGGAAGCCAATCCCGGTACGGTTGAGCACGATCCTTTTGCCGGTTATTTAGAGGCAGGGATCAATCGTTTATCCATTGGGGTGCAAAGTTTTAATACTGAGCAGCTGAAAAAACTGGGGCGGATTCACTCGAATGATGATGCGATTTCTGCCATTCAGCATGCACGGGAAGCAGGTTTTGAACGGGTGAATGTCGATTTGATGCATGGCCTGCCTGAACAAACCATTGAGCAAGCGCTTTTGGATTTGAAATTGGCTGTGGAAAATGGCGCAACGCATGTGTCGTGGTATCAGTTGACGATTGAGCCGAATACGGTCTTTTTCCGCACCCAGCCGATTCTGCCTGTCGATGATGTGCTTGAAGAGATTCAAGCACAGGGCGAAGCCTATTTAACAGCACAAGGCTTTATCAATTATGAAGTGTCGGCATGGCGTAAAGAAAAGCCGTCTGCACATAATTTAAATTACTGGCAGTTTGGCGATTATTTGGCGATTGGTGCAGGCGCACATGGCAAAGTGACCCAGCCTGATGGGGTGTATCGTTTCCAAAAAACCCGCCTGCCAAAAGACTATTTAGCCAAAGTCCCAGCGGAGAATCTTCAGTTTAAACGCATTGAGTCAGAAGATATGCCTTTTGAATTTATGATGAATGCTTTACGGCTAAATCATGGTGTAGATGCAAGTTTGTATACGCAGAGAACGGGTGAGAGTTTAGCGCCAATCTCTGAATTATTGGCTTCATTACGTCAGCGTCAATTGATGGTGAATGATCCTGCGCGTTTGTCTTGTACTGAACAGGGGCATATCTTTTTAAACTCAGTGTTGGAAGAGTTTTTGTAATGAATGCTATTGAAAAATTGTTTTTTTAATTTAAAAAGCACGTAAATTTTTATATTTCTAATGTAGTTTGCGTCCAATTTGTAAAATTAGACCTGTAATAATCCAATACATATTACAAGAAGGACTATCCTAAAAATGAAATATATTTTAAGTGCTGCAGTATTCAGTTTAGCTTTGATTGGTTGTGCAGATAAAAAGGCTACAGTAGAAAACACGGTATCAACTGAACCAGCGTCAGCAACTACTCCGTCGAATGACATTGCTATTGCTCAGGACGAGCAAGTTATTCATTTTACTGGGCCGCAAGATCTGACGATTGAGCTAAAAACCAAAGATAATTTTGAAACTGCACAATTGACGGATAATTCTGATCGGGTTTATGAGTTGAAACGAGCGGTTTCTGGAAGTGGTGTACGACTTGCCAATGAACAAGGCGTTTCTATTCATTTTAAAAACTTTAATGGTGTGAATGAAGGGACAGTTGAGTTGGTGAAAGATAAACCCATAGAGATCAAAGAATTTATTGCTGATAAAGCAAAGTAAAGATTAAAAAAGACCGCATTCGCGGTCTTTTTTTGAGTTTAACTTAACGATGTTTCGGTGGCATAGGGGGTAATTTATGCTGCGGTACAGGTTTGTGTTGATTGGCTTTAAATGCTGTGGCCTTATGGTTTTGTTTGGCAAATTTCGCATGAGCTTGTTGATGTTCTTTGTTCACCATGTGGGGCCCAGCAGATTTGTGATGTGTTGCTTTAGGTGGCACAGGTTTTTTATCAAAGTGTGCAGCAGGTGGTGGATTTTTATGATCGAATGCATGCGCTGCCATTGCAGACATTGTCGCAGTTGTTGCAATCAGACCAATCATCAATGAAGACATCAATTTTTTCATGGTTACGCTCTCTATGAATCAATGAAGTCATCATAGGGGGAGGCAGTGGAGAAGATATGAAGTTGTATGAGATACAAATGTAAAGCTAAAATTATGGAGTAAAATTTACTTTAAGTATTTAATATTTATTAAATAAAATTATGTTTTAGCGATAAGGTGTTCTATTTTTGTTGAAAAATACAACAATATTTCTCCATATAAAGTCCATCGTTATACATTGTTGTTACCTCATGAAGAAATTAAGAATACTACTCGTAATTCCTATAGATCAAAATTAAAAGAGAAGACAAAAAAGACCGCCGAAGCGGTCTTTTTATAGAGTCATTTAACTCGGTTTAAAGCTTAGTAGTCAAAGCTAAAGTGTTCAGGAGCCAAAGAAGTCATGGTCTTCGATGGGTTAACCATTGCTTCAGCGTGACCTTGTGAGCGTGGTAATAGACGTTCAAAGTAGAAGTCAGCCACTTTGATTTTTGCTTTATAGAACTCAGGAACTTCTGCACCATTGCCTTCTGCTAATTTTTCAGAAGCAACCGCAGCTTGTTGTGCCCAGAAGTAAGCCATCATCACGTAACCAGAGAACATCAAGAAATCGACAGAAGCAGAAGACACGATGTCACGGTCTTTACGTGCTGCAAGCATGATACGAACAGTTAAAGCATTCCACTGTGCGCAAAGCTTGGTTAAGTCCCACGCAAAACGACGCATATATTTATTACGAGCATGTTGACCACAGAACTTCAAGATTTCAGCTGTATAGTCACGGATCACTTTACCTTTAGAAGTAAGTAGAACTTTACGGCCAATCAGGTCTAGTGCTTGAACGCCAGTTGTACCTTCGTAAAGGGTAGAGATACGTGAGTCACGAACGATTTGTTCCATGCCCCATTCTTTAATATAACCATGACCGCCGTATACTTGCATACCGTGGTTCGCAGCTTCATAACCCAATTCAGTCAAGAAACCTTTAAGAATCGGGGTGTAGAAACCTAAGTGGTCATCATGTGCTTCAAACGCTGCTGTATCACCGCGGTTTAGAGCATCAGTCATTTTATCCGCAATTTGAGCCGCATAGTAAATCATTGAACGGCCGCCTTCAGCGATCGCTTTTTGAGTTAAAAGCATACGACGTACGTCTGCATGGTGAATAATCGCATCGGCTACTTTTTCAGGATCTTTTTTACCTGAAAGTGCGCGCATAGACATACGTTCTTTGGCATATGGAAGAGCGCCTTGGAATGCCAATTCCGCATGTGCAATGCCTTGGATCGCTGTACCAATACGTGCAGTGTTCATAAAAGTGAACATTGCGTGTAGGCCTTTGTGTTTTTCACCGATCAAGTAACCAATGGCATTGTCAAAGTTCAACACAGCTGTTGCTGAAGCACGGATCCCCATTTTGTGTTCAATCGAACCACAAGTCACAGGGTTGCGTTCACCCACTGAACCGTCTGCATTTACAAGGAATTTTGGAACGATGAATAATGAAATGCCTTTGGTGCCGGAAGGTGCGTCTGGAAGACGAGCAAGTACGATATGCACGATGTTGTCGGTTAAATCATGCTCACCCGCAGAGATGAAGATTTTTGTACCAGAAATTGAATAGCTACCGTCAGCTTGAGGTTCCGCTTTGGTTTTAACCTGACCTAAGTCGGTACCGCATTGAGGTTCAGTTAAGCACATGGTGCCTGACCAAGTTCCAGCAACAAGGTTCGGTAAATATTGGTTTTTCTGTTCTTCTGAACCAAATTGAAGAATGGTGTTGATACAACCTACGCTGAGACCTGGATACATTTGGAATGACCAGTTCGCTGTACCCATCATTTCAGATTTGATGAGATTCAACGACTGTGGCAAGTTTTGACCGCCGAATTCTTCAGGGAAAGACAGACCTTGCCAGCCACCCTGTACAAATTGGTCATAGGCTTCTTTAAACCCTTTTGGTGTTTTCACATCACCATTTTCAAAATGACAGCCTTCTTCATCACCCGTTTGGTTTAAAGGTGAAAGGATGTTTTCACAAAAATCCGCTGCACCTTCTAAAATCATGTCGACAGTGTCTGCATCAGCAGCTTCACCATTAGACAAAGTTTTGTAGTGTGCTGGGTAATCGAGCACTTCATTCATTAAGAAACGAATATCGTGTAAAGGCGCTTTATATGCAGGCATAGTCTTAATCCTAATATCTAAATTTTTTTGGATTATCTGTATTGATGATTTGATTATTCATAATTTCATCCAAAAAACATTGATGAATACGCCCTTAAAAAATGTCAGAAAGGCGAATTGTAATATTTAACCAACATGTGAAAAGTAAACTTCTGATAGACTGGGTGTTGATCTTTTGATCATTTTTTTCTTTTAATAAATCATAAAGAACTTAGGTCTTTCGTACAATTATGCGATTAAAATATATAACACTTTGTTTACTGGGTTTGAGCATTACTGGGTGTGCTCAACATGTCATAAAAACCAATTCAACGGAGCAGTCTCTCGGGCAACAAGCCACTCAAGGCTTAAACGCAATGTTTGAAAATGCCAGTTATGACATGAAAGGGCAATTTTCAATTCAGACCGATATTCAGTTCGATGAAAAAAAGCCTGAAACCAAGTCAAAACCTGCGATAAGCACACAGCCAGAGCTGGATCCTAAACTTAAAAAACAACTGGATCAGTTGATTAAAACCCAAAATATTCCATTTAGCCAAAAAGAAAAGAAACAGCTCTATCAAGCGATTGCCAATGAATCGATCCCACCATCAGCGCGTTATAGCGATGAAGAGGATGGCGTTTCTCCGCAATCTAAAATTGCTCAATCACTGCTGAATGTGTTGAATGATTTACAGTTTAGCTATAGCGGTTCAGTACATTTTAGAGAAAAACTTGCTGCCTTAACCTTGCAATTGAGTTATCAAAAACCGACTTTGCAGGTCAATGCACAGTTGCCGATGATCATTGATTTTAATCAACATAAATTTTATACCAACTACTTTGCGTTCATGCCGTTTATGGTAAATCGTGAAAGCCAAAGCAGCTTGGCTTATGTGGATTTTTCAAAACATAAAGACACGATTGCTCAGTACGATTTGAAAAAATTTGCTGACTATTTAAAACAAATGAATGCATTGCCTTATGTCTTGGCAGAGCCGAATCAAGTGCAAAATATTGCTTTAACACGTGATGAAAAAAATGCAGGGCTGACTAAAAAAATCCGCTATGTGGGTGATCTTAATGCGCTATACACCCAGCTTGAACTTTTCGATTTTGTGAATGCCAACTATTACACCACGCAAATCAAAGGTCAGCGTAATAGTGACGCCGAGCAAGATGAATCTGTGGACGCTGCTGTGCATCACAGTGCTTCCGAAGAGGCGATGGCTGCGGCTGAAGCGGCGGGAGGGACTGCAGTAGCGGCAGCAGTTGAGGATGAAGACTTTGATGAGGCTTATGCATCTGTAGAACGTGTGAATGAGCTGCTCAATGCGAAAATGCATGGCCTGATGTATCACCAACATGAAACGGAAGAAGAACAAACGTCTTCTGCCGCTGAATCTGCTGAATACGCGATTGATACTGCAAGTGCATATGCGGAGGCGACCGCGGGTGATGACGAAGAAACCTATAGTTCGGATACTGAAGTAACCGAAGCTTATGCGGCTTCAGAAGAAGATGATGAAACAGCGAATTTATCTGAGGAAGTCTGTCAGGCCTTGATGAACACCAAACAGGTGCCGATTGGTAAAGTCACACTGTGTCAGGATTATCAAGATGTTCGGGTGATACCGCTGCAAGAAGATTCTGTACCATCGGCCTCTGCTGCGGACGCATCCAATACAGATTCAGAGATTTCGGATGCTGTTGAGCAATTAAAACCAGTATTCCAGCAATATCAAAGTGAACAACTTATCGATGTAAAACAATTCCAGCAATTATGGCAAAAGCATCAAGCTGAAATTGCGCAGGTGCTGAATACACAGGATAAATCATCTTCGAATGTCGTGATGGATGTAGGCTTAGATCATAAAGGCCGAGTCCAAGTAATGGACTATCAATTGGACTTTAATGAGCCACGTTTAGGTCAATTAAAGCTGAAAAGTAGCAACCAAATTTTGAATTATGGCAATGCGACTAAAATTGATCGTCAAGCCATGAAACAGGCAAAATCCATTGAGGAAGTCAGTAAAGATTCACTCTTTGAAAATATGTTGAAAGGCCTGCTTGCGCCAATCACGGGAAATGATCCTCTGCTTGTTGAAGCAGAAACTGCATCGGTTGATGATGTCCGTGCTGCAAATGAAGAAATCGAACTTCCTGAATATCTAAGTACTGTGGCTTTGCAAAGTTATAAGCGCCATCAATCTGAAGTGAAAGCCTATCAAGCGGCATTTGTCGTGGCATTTGCTAACTATCGCGCTCAGTATGTGCGTTATTACTCGGCCAATGATTTGAATGAAATTGCAGAAGTTTATGCATATCGATTTGTTGATGGCTTAAAAGAGCCAACAGGCAATGCGCTGAAACGTTTAAATCAATTACGTGATAAGCATGCTTTGCATCGCTATCAAGACTTTGATGACTTAGGTTCTTCAGTCAATCATTATGTGCAGTCGGGGATTGGTGAGTACAAAGCTCAGGTTGAGTGGAAACAATTGCAAAAAACCTATAAGACTGATCAGGCGATTTTTGCACATTTATATCAACAAAACTTTTTAGCTAGCTATGAACTGGAAGGAACTGAAAAAGCGCATTTGGTGAAAGCATCAAAAATCTATGCGCAAGCCTTTGCTGATGATATCAAAGGAAAATTATCAGAAGCGTCATTGCAAGGCCTAGCAGCAGAACACGAAGAGTTGTTCAGCCAATCGGCTTATTATGAGACCTATAAGGCGATACAAAAACACAAGAACTAAGTTGGATCAAAAAAAGAACCTCAATTGAGGTTCTTTTTTTAGGTGTTTCGACTGCTTTGAAAGTAAATTGAGCAAATCATTTTGAATTATAGAAAGTCTTTTAGATCAGGTTTGACGCCATTCCAAATGGAAAAAGATTCAATCGCTTGACCAACCAACATGCCAAAACCTTCTGAGGTTGGAACGTGGCGTGCTTTGGCTTGATCCAAAAATGTCGATGGTTTGCCATAGGCCATTTCATAGGCGTGCGTGAATTGTAAAGCTTCAGGCAAAATTAGCGGATCACCCGTTAAGCTGGCCGATGTGGCATTAATCACCAGATCAAATTGACCAGCTAAGTCGGTGAGGGCAATGGCTGCAAGTTCGGCATTCGGTACGGCAGTTTTTAAGTCAGCGACCAATTGTTCAGCACGTGCTAAAGTCCGGTTGGCAATGACGATTTTTTTCGCACCTGCCTGAACCAATGGATAAATCACGCCACGTGTTGCGCCACCTGCACCAATG
Organism: Acinetobacter sp. YH12140; assembly: GCF_013418475.1. Classification (NCBI taxonomy): domain Bacteria; kingdom Pseudomonadati; phylum Pseudomonadota; class Gammaproteobacteria; order Moraxellales; family Moraxellaceae; genus Acinetobacter; species Acinetobacter sp. YH12140. Next base: position 89,848 of record NZ_VPBZ01000007.1, on the reverse strand, counting down.
ATTAAAATATCCGTATTTTTGAGCGACCAGTCTAAGGCATGAATGGCATTCACCAAGCCTTGACCATCAGTATTATCACCGTGTAATTGACCGTCTTGCATCCATAATGTATTGACCGCACCTGCAATTTTGGCACGTTCAGTAAGGACGGCACATTGTGCATAGGCTTGTTCTTTAAATGGAACAGTAACATTCATACCGATGCCACCTTCGGCAAAGAAGGATTCGATACTGTGCTGAAAACCATCGAGTGGCGCAAGTCGTTTGCTGTACTGAATGTCGAGGCCTGTTTTTTCAGCGAAGGCATGATGAAGTTCAGGTGAGCGTGATTGTTCAATCGGGTTGCCAATCACTGCAAATTGTTTGCTCATTGCACAGCGTCCATGTAGATGTGAAAGAGCAGACAATATACGCCAAATGTGATGATGGCTAAAGTTCGGGCAGTCTTAAAATCGTGAAATAAAGGAGGAAAATTAAGGATTACAAATATCTAAGACGCTTTGAATCAAGATGCTGGCAGCACTGATGACTAAACCAATCAAGGCAACCACCATGAAGCCAATAGCCAAATTGTCATTCAAAGACGTTTCGGAAAAAATATTAGTACTGATAGCGCTGATCAGCACAACAGCAAAGCTCCAAAACACCAAGGCAGTAAGACTGACTGCTTTTTTATTGAGTGTTTGATGTGTCATGTGCGTTGTACTCCGTACAAGAAAGTTACAGCCATGAGTTTATTGACACATTGTGCAATGACATAGCGTAAAGCTGTTTAAAAGATGTGTCATTGTTGAGCAATATGATTACAAAGTAAATGCTTAAAAAATTTATTTATGCATCAAGATATTACCTAGAAATATAAATACTTTAATTAAAAGGCAATGAAAAGCCCCTGATGGACAGAGGCAAATACATGTCTATCTATTTTATTTCAATATATTAAGCCAATCATGCGGTTTTAAATAAAAGTCGGTGAGCTTTTTCTCGGCAGAATTTTCTTCCCATTCAGGACGATACGACCAGCCCGCCAAAGGTGGCATACTTACTAAAATGGATTCAATACGCCCACCAGTTTGTAAACCAAATAAGGTGCCACGGTCATACACTAGGTTATATTCAACGTAACGACCACGACGGTAAAGTTGGAAGTCTCGTTGTACTTCGGTATAGGCTTTGTCTTGGTTTCTTTGGAAGATCGGTAAAATTGCCTCTAAATAACCATTACCCACGGCCTGCATATATTTGAAACAGGTTTCAAAGTCCCATTGGTTGAGATCATCAAAGAATAAACCACCCACACCACGTTGTTCATCACGGTGTTTGAGATAAAAATAGTCATCACACCATTTCTTATGTTCATCATAGAGTGTATCGCTAAATGGGGCACAAAGATCATGGGCAGTTTGATGCCAAGACAAGACATCTTCATCATTTGGATAAAATGGAGTGAGGTCAAAACCACCGCCAAACCACCAAATCGGATCTTGGCCTTCTTTTTCGGCGACAAATAAACGCACATTGGCATGTGAGGTTGGGACGTTGGGGTTTTTCGGGTGAATTACCAACGACACGCCCATGGCTTGTGCTTTTGCACCTGCAATAGCGGGATGGCGTTCAGTCGCAGAGGCGGGTAATTTTGAAATATTGATGTGCGAGAACATCACACCGCCTTTTTCAATCACCGTTCCATTTTGAAGAACACGTGAGCGACCACCACCACCTTCAGGGCGTTCCCAGTCATCGATCGCAAATTCGGCACTTCCGCCACCAGCACGTTCTTGCTGTTCCAATGCGGCACAAATCCGTGCCTGTAAATCGCGAAGGAATTCATCTACACGTTGAATATCGGCTGAAGTTGGATTCTGCATGGTGACCTTTATTAAAATAATTTAAAGATAAGTGTCATCAAAGCATAAATTACGTGAAAACTTAAGGCATTTTTCCCGATACTCAGCATCGGCTCTTTACTTTAAATCTGGAAATCTAGTGATTAAACCAAAAGATCATGCAAAGTTAGCAGCAATTGCTCAGACTCAAATTGGGCTTATTCCGACAAATTTGCTAGGTTGAATTCACTTCTGAAGCTCAGCACAATAATCATCAGGTAGATTTAAATTGAATCTCATTGATTGAAATGGTGCATCGATGTCTCAGCAGGCGAATTCTTTAATTCAAAAATACAATGTACCAGGTCCACGCTATACCAGTTATCCAACCGTGCCGTATTGGGAGGAAGCTGAGTTTTCATTGCAACAGTGGAAACAGGGATTGAAGCGTTCATTTGATGAGACCAATCACAGCGAAGGCATCAGTCTGTACATCCATCTACCATTTTGTGAAAGCTTATGTACGTTTTGTGGTTGCCATAAAAAAGTCACAAAAAAACATGAGATGGAGCTGCCTTATATTCAGGCGGTGCTGAAAGAATGGGACTTATATTGTCAACTCTTGGTTGATCGGCCAATAATTAAAGAAATTCATTTGGGCGGTGGAACGCCTACTTTCTTTTCTCCTGAGCATCTCACCCAGTTGATTCAAGGCATTCTAGTGCATGCTGATATTGCCGATACACATGAATTTAGCTTTGAAGGGCATCCGAACAATACCACACGTGAGCATTTACAAGCTTTGTATGATGTTGGTTTTCGACGCGTAAGTTATGGAGTGCAGGATTATAATGAGAAGGTGCAAAAAGCCATCCACCGTATTCAGCCCTTTGCACATGTTGAACAAGTGACACAGTGGGCACGTGATATTGGCTATACCTCTATTTCGCATGACTTGGTTTTTGGTTTGCCATTTCAGGATTTAAACGACGTGTTGCATACCATTGAACAGACCAATCGTTTGATGCCAGATCGTCTAGCCTTTTATAGCTATGCACATGTACCATGGATTAAGGGCAATGGTCAGCGTGGTTTTAAAGATGCCGATGTCCCGAAAGATGATTTAAAGCGTCAATGCTATGAAGAAGGTAAAAAACAGCTACTGGCGCAGGGCTATCATGAAATTGGGATGGATCATTTTGCATTAACCCAAGATCCGATGTATCAAGCTTTTCAGCAGGGCAGTTTGCACCGTAATTTTATGGGCTATACCGCATCGAAAACCCAACTGATGATTGGTCTCGGCTTATCTTCGATCAGTGATAGTTGGTACAGCTTTGCACAAAATGAAAAGAAAATTGAAGACTATTATGCACGTTTAGAGCAAAACCAAATTCCTGTTTATCGAGGTCATGTGCTGACTGAAGAAGACTTGATTATCCGTAAACATATTCTGAATTTGATGTGTACATTCCATACTTCGTGGGCAAATACAGACATGCAATTTCCAGAAATTGATGAAGTGGTTGCACAATTAACAGAAATGCAGGCGGATGAATTATTAGAGTTGGGTGATCAGAGCATCCAAATTACCGAAAAAGGCAAACCTTTTGTACGTAATATCTGCATGGCTTTTGACTTAAGGTTAAAACGCCGTGTGCCGGAAAATCGTATTTTTTCGATGACGATTTGAATTTCCCCTAACCCCTCTTTAAATAAAGAGGGGAAAGCCTCCCTTTACAAAAGGGAGGTTTGGAGGGATTTATAGATGGAGAATTTAAAGGACTTTTAAAAATCGTCCTTTTGATACATATGCGACATACGATCATGTTTGGTTTTTAAATATTGTTCGTTAAAGGGATTTAAACCCACAGTCAGCGGAACACGATCAACGACATTCACTCCTTGCTCTTGGAGCGCTTCAATTTTTAATGGGTTATTCGTAATGAGACGCACAGCCGTAATGTTGAGATGATTCAACATGATAGGGCACATATCATAACGACGTGCATCGGCAGGAAGATCCAATAATAAATTGGCATCCACTGTGTCATGGCCTTGGTCTTGTAGGGCGTAAGCACGGATTTTATTGGTTAAACCAATACCACGACCTTCTTGGCGTAAATATAAAATCACCCCTTGACCTGCTTCATTAATTAATTTTTGGGTCGCTTGAAGCTGTGGGCCGCAGTCACATTTGAGTGAAGCGAAGGCATCACCGGTGAGGCATTCGGAGTGGATACGAACTAAAACAGGTTCAGTGGGAGCTTGTTCTAGTCCTTTAGAGAGTGCGACGTGTTCTTCACCGGTTTCAGGATCCTGAAAAACCGTAATATTGAATTCACCAAAAGCGGTCGGTAATCTTGACGTTGCGACAAATTCTATAGGCACTGCTTAACCCGTTTATTCGATTATAAATTGGCTAAAGTATAGCGTAATGCTTGGACATTGGTAGAATTGCAACGACGAATTTATGCAGAACATTTTCTTTTTTGTATAAAGCGAACGATAATAGTTGATAAATAGGAAGATTATTCAGGATAATCTGACTCATTCAAAATCTCCCCAACGAGATCATTGCTAAAAATTACATCGCTACAAGTTTGGCTGATTGTAAGGTGATACAATTCGACGATATGATCGAGTTACCCATTTAGACCGAGCTTAGGAATTTGCCAGGCTTTAGAAGGCTTTGCCACATTATGCTGTATAAAGAAATACCATTTCAACGCCCTGTAACACCGTTGCTGGATACGATTAACCATCCTCAACAACTTCGTTTACTCGAGCGCAGCCAATTAGAGCAAGTGGCGGATGAGTTACGTCAATTTATTTTGTATGCGGCCGGACAAAGTGGTGGGCATTTTGGTGCCAATCTTGGGGTGATCGAATTAACCGTGGCATTGCATTACTGTTTTGATACACCACGTGATCGTCTGATTTGGGATGTGGGTCATCAAGCCTATCCGCATAAAGCCTTAACTGGTCGTCGTGAACAATTAGTGACGATTCGTGCCAAAGATGGTTTGGCTGCGTTTCCTGCCCGTGAAGAATCTGAATTTGACACCTTTGGTGTAGGCCATTCATCAACAGCGATTTCTGCTGGTCTTGGGATGTCATTGGCACGTCGCTTCAAGCAAGATCCCTGTCATGTGGTTGCAATCGTGGGTGATGGCGCGATGACAGCGGGTATGGCTTTTGAAGCCATGAACGATGCGGTGGCACACAATGCTGACCTCATGGTGGTATTGAACGACAACGATATGTCGATCTCATGCAGTACTGGTGGTTTTGCTAAGCATTTGGCTGCGATTTGGGAAAGTGGTCAATCGGTGAATATTTCTGAAAATGGCGAAGCCTATATTCAACCTCATCCTGAATGGGCGTATAACTCACGCCTACATTGTGCTGCGACCGATGCTGCAGACAACCTATTTAAAGCCATTGGCTTTGACTACTTTGGTCCTTTTGATGGGCACGATGTTGAACAATTAACACACGTGTTTGAAGCCTTAAAAAAACGCAAAGGCCCACGTTTAATGCATGTCTATACCAAAAAAGGTAAAGGCTTTGCACCTGCCGAAGCAGATCAAATCAAATACCATGCCATCAGTAAAGTGAATGCACCTGCTGCAGTGGCAACTGCACCGAAATATTCAGATGTTTTTGGTCAGTGGTTATGTGATGAAGCAGCACAGGATGATCGTTTATTGGCGATTACCCCAGCGATGTGTGAAGGTTCAGGCATGGTGCAATTTGCCAAGCAGTTCCCTGAGCGTTTCTTTGATGTTGCCATTGCAGAACAACATGCGGTGACTTTGGCTGCGGGTATGGCCTGTGAAGGGGTAAAACCGGTTGTTGCAATCTATTCAACCTTCTTGCAACGTGGTTATGACCAACTGATTCATGACGTCGCTTTGCAAAATCTTGATGTGACATTTGGTATCGACCGTGCAGGTTTGGTTGGTGAAGATGGCCCAACGCATGCCGGTGCATATGATTATGCCTTTATGCGTACCGTGCCGAACATGGTGGTCATGGCGCCGAAAGACGAAAATGAATGTCGTCAAATGTTACATACGGCTTATTTGTATAAAGGCCCAGCGGCAGTACGTTACCCACGAGGTAATGGACTAGGTGTCGAGATTCAGCAAGAGATGACCGAGCTTGAAATTGGCCGTGGTGAAATTCTTATAAGCTTTAATGATCAGCAAGATGCAACAATTTCGATTTTAGCATTTGGTAGCCGTGTTCAGGCAGCGGTTGAGGCGGCTAAAGTATTGGCTGAAAAACTGGATGTTGCAGTTCGTGTGGTAAATATGCGTTTTGTAAAACCATTAGATACACAGTTGATCGATCAAATCGCGGCAAGCACGCAACTATTTGTGACAGTTGAAGAGCATGCAGTGATGGCAGGTGCGGGTAGTGCGGTAAATGAATATTTAGCGCAGGCTAGTATTGTTAAACCGATGCTGAATTTAGGTTTGTCAGATGAATTTATGCATCAGGCGACACATGCTCAAATGCTACAACAAGCTGGACTAGATGCTGAAGGCATTATCACTTCTGTGACACAAAGCTGGATAAAACATAAGTCAACTGTAGTTTGCTGAATTTCTAATTTTTAGAAACATTTTTTCCCTAAAAGCCCTTATATTTGATAAGATATAAGGGCTTTTATGCATTATTCTTTATCAGTATCTTCAAATTTGTAGTGGGTGTTCAATGGAACCTATGGTGGTTATGGCTGCGCGTGCGGCTCAATTAGTTGGTCAAGAGCTTTTAAAAGCGCATCAAAATCGTCATAAACTCGATCTACAAGTCGAAGAAAAAGGAATTGATGGTCCAGTAACGCGTGTAGACCGTTATTTGGAACAATTGACTATCGATACCCTACGTAAAAGCTATAAAAATCACAGTTTCCTAGGCGAAGAGTTTGGTCTTCAAGAAGGTAAAGGTCATGACGCTGATTGGTGTTGGATCATCGACCCACTTGATGGCACATTAAACTTCGTTAATGGTGTTCCACATTTCTGTATCTCCATCGCAGTTCAACATAAAGGTGTAACTCAGCACGGTGTTATTTATGACCCTGTGAAAGATGAGTTGTTCTCTGCAAGCCGTGGTCGCGGTGCGATGATGAACCAACGCCGTATTCGTGTAAATGTAAAAGACAGCTTAGAAAACACTTTCCTTTCAGTGGGTCATGCGTATCGTAAAATTCGTAATGGCGAAGTGGTTTCTTATGCGAAAAACCATTTCAACTCATTGTTAAATGTGACTGAAGCCGGTGCTCAATACCGTCGTTCAGGTTCTGCTGCTCTTGATCTAGCATATGTTGCTGCAGGTCGTTTCGATGGTTATTTCGAACTTGGTTTGAAACCATGGGACATCGCTGCGGGCGAACTTATTGTGAAAGAAGCGGGTGGTACTGTGGTTGATGCTCGTGGTGGTAACGACTCAATGGACAATGGTCAAGTACTTGCATGTTCTATGAAAATGCTTAAACCACTTATGCAAGCTGTTGTTCCAGCTTGGGGTGAAGCTGCTAAATAATAGAACACTTAGTTCGAGTTTATTGACAGAATAATGAAATAAAGCCCTCTTTATGAGGGCTTTATTTTTGTCTAGTCGGTCAAAAATAATGGCTTAAACACCTATAATTTAAAGCTTCTTACAAAAAATATTCTGAAGTTGACTAAAACAGGTGACATTTAAAAACTTTCTGCTATAATCCCCGCACGCACTAAATTTCGTTCATTACCTGAACATTCTCTTCTATCATTGTGTATGCGCGTTCCGGTCCAAAGAGAGGACGATATTTCGCGCCCCACCCAATCGCTAAGCGATTCCTTCAGGTTGCGGCTGTAATCATGTGTGCGTTATACACATCGTCGTTCTCGGATCGCCGCTGATTCTATATTTTCAGCGTCTTTTGCTGTGCCGCTTTTTGCCGATGTCCATCTGAATTTATATTTTTAATGGAGCACCCATTTTTGGGGTGAAATACTCTATGAGCAAAACTTTTGCTGATTTTCCTTTACATGAGTCGTTACAACTAGCATTACAAGGTCTAGGTTTTACTACTCCGACTCCAGTGCAAGAACAATCAATTCCAGCTGCATTAGAAGGTAAAGACCTTCTTGTATCAAGCCAAACTGGTTCTGGTAAAACTGCTGCATTCTTACTCCCAACTGTGAATGCTTTGGCAGGTCAAGACACTTTGATGTCTTTCAAAGAGCGCATGAAAGCGGTAACTGCACCGTCTATTCTTGTACTTTGCCCTACACGTGAATTGGCTCAACAGGTTAGCCAAGACGCAATTGCTTTAGTACGTCATATGAAAGGTGTTCGTATTGCTGCAATTATGGGTGGTATGCCTTTCGGTAAACAAATTCAACAGCTTAAAGGTGCACAAGTTGTCGTAGCGACTCCAGGTCGTTTACTTGACTTGGTGAACCGTCGTCAAATTAAACTAGACAACGTTGATGCGTTAATCGTTGACGAAGCTGACCGTATGCTTGACTTAGGTTTCTCTGAAGACCTAGAAGCGATCAGCGACTTGGCTGCTAACCGTAAACAAACATTAATGTTCTCTGCAACATTTGCGCCGCGTATCATTACACTTGCAGAACGCATGATGAATGATCCACAGCGTATTGCGATTGAAACTGGTCACTCTACAAATACTGACATTACTCAGACTCTTCACTGGACTGACGGTTTCGAACACAAGAAAAAACTTTTGACTCACTGGTTATCTGATGAGTCTGTAGATCAAGCAGTTGTATTCGCATCTACTCAAGAAGATACAGATATGTTGGCTGAAGAACTTGCAGAAGCAGGTCACTCAGTTGTCGCTCTTCACGGTGCAATGCCACAAACTGTACGTAACCGTCGTTTACGCAGCATTCGTGAAGGTCGTGCAAAAATCTTAGTTGCGACTGACGTAGCTGCACGTGGTCTAGACGTACCAACTATTTCTCACGTAATTAACTTCGGACTTCCAATGAAGAACGAAGACTATGTACACCGTATCGGTCGTACAGGTCGTGCGGGACGTACTGGTAACGCGATTACTTTAGCGACTTACCGTGAACGCGGTAAAATCCGTGCTTTAGAAGACTTCTTAGACGCACGTTTAAATGTATCTGAAATTGAAGGTCTTGAGCCATCTCCACCTCCTGCACGCGGTAGCCGTGATGGCGGTCGTGGTCGTCGTGATGGCGGTCGCGGTGGTCGTGGTGGTTTCGGTGGCGGTCGTCGTTTTGAAGGTGAATCAAACTTCAAACGTCGTGAAGGCAACCGTGATGGCGAACGTCGTTCATTCGGTGGCGAAGATCGTCCACGTCGCGAATATAACAACGATCGTCCACGTCGTGAAGGTGGTTTCGAAGATCGTCCACGTCGCGAATTTAACAACGATCGTCCACGTCGTGAAGGCGGTTTCGAAGATCGTCCACGTCGCGAATTTAACAACGATCGTCCACGTCGTGAAGGCGGTTTTGAAGATCGTCCACGTCGCGAATTTAACAGCGATCGTCCACGTCGTGAAGGTGGTTTTGACCGTCGTTCTAACGATGACAACCGTGGTAACCGTGTAGACTACAAACCAGCTCGTGAAGGTTACGGCGATCGTCCAAAACGTTCATTTGGTGAAGATCGTCCACGTCGTGAATTCAACGGTGACCGTCCTCAACGTTCATTTGGTGAAGATCGTCCAAAACGTTTCGGCGATGACCGTCCAAAACGTTTCGGTGATGATAAACCACGTGGCGAACGCACTTTCGGTGAAGACCGTCCACGTCGTAAATTCAATGACTAATTGAATTTCGAAAGAAATATCGAAAAAACCGGTGGAAACACCGGTTTTTTTTATGGATTTAAATTAGCTTTTTAATCAGAAAAATGTATACTTGATCAAACTTTATGTGTTTAATGATAATTAATATGAACGGAAACGCGTTGGCAAATATGCGTATAGTGATGATCGAGGTACTTATGCCTTATATCGGTTTAACACTCTTATTGTGTAATATCGTTTACTATATATACAATTATTTTAACTAAATTCTTCTATTGGGTTGAAAACACCCTCTATAAAATCGCATTAATAATAAAAAACAATTTACCTGATGGAATGCAGGGATATGCGCTCATGCAATGGTAACATTTTAAACTTCAATCCTTTATAGTATGCATGCTGAAAAAAATGCAGGAAAATCCTCAGCTATGAATAATCAAACGTCTTCTCAAACTCAGGCACTGATCGAAGTGAAAAACCTGAGTTTTAAGCGAGGAGAGCGCGTCATTTATGACAATGTCAGTTTAAAAATTCGTCGTGGTCAGATCACTGCAATTATGGGTCCATCTGGTACAGGTAAAACGACTTTACTCCGTTTAATTGGTGGTCAATTGACTCCCGATAATGGAGAAGTGTTGCTTGATGGGCAGGACATTGCACAGATGTCACGTCAGGAGCTCTTCGCTGCGCGTGCGCGTATGGGGATGTTGTTTCAGAGCGGTGCATTATTTACCGATATGTCGGTATATGAAAACGTAGCCTTTCCAATTCGTGCCCATACCAAGTTGCCAGAGCATTTGATCGCTGAAATTGTTGCGTTGAAATTAGAGTCTGTTGGTTTACGTGGCGCGGAACAAATGATGCCCTCTGAACTATCGGGTGGTATGAATCGTCGTGTGGCTTTGGCCCGTGCAATTGCACTGGATCCTGAGTTAATCATGTATGACGAACCTTTTGCAGGGCAAGACCCGATTGTGATGGGGGTTTTAACCCGCTTGATTCGTTCGCTACGTGAAGCTTTAGATTTAACCACGATTATTGTTTCGCATGATGTAGCTGAAACTTTATCAATTGCAGATTACATCTACGTTGTGGCTGAAGGGAAAGTGCAGGGCGAGGGAACACCTGAGCAGTTAAAAGCACATGCCTCGCCGTTTGTGAAGCAGTTCTTGACGGGTTCGGTAGAAGGTCCGGTCGATTATCAATTCAGTCATCAGCCCTATTTAAATCATGAGGTTCGTTCATGAATGCTATTGCCGCATTAGGTAGACGCGTCATTGAACGTGTTCGAGGAATCGGCGTAGCAACCATTATGTTGCTGCAGATTCTTTTTTCCATGCCGACTTTACTTGGCGTGAAATTGTTTATTTATCAGATGTACCGTGTTGGTGTGCTCTCATTACTGATTATTGTGGTATCTGGCTTATTTATTGGCTCGGTACTGGGTTTGCAGATGTATAGCATTCTGTCGACCTTTGGTAGTGAAGCGATGCTCGGCACCGCAGTTGCACTGACTTTACTGCGTGAACTTGCACCTGTGGTTGCGGCTTTACTCTTTGCTGGTCGTGCAGGTTCTGCTTTGACAGCTGAAATTGGTTTGATGAAAGCCACTGAGCAGTTGTCGAGTATGGAAATGATCGGGGTCGATCCATTAAAACGAGTGATCTCGCCTCGACTTTGGGCCGGTATTTTTAGCTTGCCAATGTTGTCGGTGATTTTTGCTGCGGTCGGCATCATGGGCGGTAAATTGGTGGGTGTTGATTTTCTGGGTGCAGATGAAGGCTCTTATTGGAGTGGCATCGAGAACAGTGTGCAATTCTTTAAAGACGTCTTTAATGGCACCATCATCAAAAGTTTTGTTTTTGCATTAATTTGTACTTGGATTGCGGTCTATCAGGGTTATGCCTGTGTCCCAACTTCAGAAGGTATTGCAACGTCGACCACACGTACTGTCGTGTATTCTTCGTTGTGTGTTTTAGGTTCAGATTTCGTGTTGACTGCGGTCATGTTCGGAGGTATTTAATGAAATCACGTACGAGTGAACTGGCCGTCGGTTTTTTTGTCATTCTGTTTGCTATCGCTATTTTCTTCTTGGCGATGCGTGTGAGTGGTTTGGTCGGCAATAACATCGAAGACAGTTATGAATTGACCGCGACATTTGAAAATGTAAACGGGATTAAACCCCGTGCTAAAGTTACCTTAAGTGGTGTCAAAGTTGGTCAAGTGGAATCGTTGAAACTCGATCCTGTGACGCGTTTAGTGACAGCACATCTGATTATGGATGGCTCATTAACCTCTTACAATGCAGAACAATTAAAAGAAGTGCAAAAGAATGCACTCGAAGAACTGCGTTACACATCAGACTATGAAGCAGCGACACCTGCGAAACAAAAAGAAATGGAACAGCAACTGATTGCTAACATGAAATCCATCACCAATATCGATGAAGATGCTTACATTATGGTGGCAACCAATGGTTTATTGGGCGAGAAATATTTGAAAATTGTACCGGGTGGTGGTGTCAACTTCTTAAAACGTGGTGACCAAATTGGTAATACCCAAGGTACGATGGAAATCGAAGATTTGGTGTCTAAATTTGTGACCGGTGGTGCAGGGAACAAATCTGACAACACAGCAGATGCTGAACAAAAAACAGAAGCTGCTGACACAACAACGGCAGAAGAACCTGCATTTGTTGAATAATTTTTAGGAGAAATTAAGTGAACACATTGTTAAAACATACGCTTACAGCAAGTATCTTATCAACTATGATGGCAGGTACAGCTTTTGCTGCTCCAAGCGAAGCACCACCTGCATTTGTAAAAAAAGTGGCTGATGGCCTCATTACACGTTTAAAAGCAGACCACGCAAAACTACAAAATAACCCTGCGGCTGTGAAAACGATTGTTCGTCAAAACTTAGACCCGTATATCGATTCACAAGCGTTCACACGTATCGTGATGGGTACTTATGCAACGAATCAATACAGCTCAGCGGCTCAACGTGCGCAGTTTGAACGTAACTTCCGTGCAACACTGATCGAAAACTATGGTTCAGCTTTTGCCAAGTTTAGTAACCAAACATATAGCATGCGTCCATATAAAGCGTCGAACAGTAAGAACCCTGTTGTAACGATTGATTTCCATAACAACGGTGAAAAAATTCCAGTTTCTTTCCAGTTGGTGGATAAAGGTTCACAATGGAAAATCCGTAATATCAACGTTTCGGGTATCGACCTAGGCCTACAATTCCGTAATCAGTTTGCGGCCACTGTAAAACGTAATGGCGGTAACATTGAGAAAGCAATTGCGAACTTTAAACCTGATGCTGATGCAGCATTAGACAAGAAAAAATAAGATAGGTGATGTGTGATTAAACTTCATCAACAAGAATTGATGGTTTCAGGCAAAATCGATTACAACAATGCCGAATTGTATTATCAAGACGGCTTGAAATTGATTCAACAACAGCAAGCTTTTCCCTTAGTGGTCAATCTTGCTGAGCTTGAGCATGGCAGTACTTTAGCTTTAGCTGTTTTGGTTCGTTGGTTACGTCAAACGCCAAAAGCGCAAGGTTTGCAGTTTAAAGCAGTCCCTGAAAAAATGATGAAGATTATTCAAGCCTGTCATCTTGAGCATGACTTGCAATTGATCTAAATAAAAAAAGCACCGTAAGGTGCTTTTTTTATTGCAGTGCGATAAGAAGTTCTCGCAAGTCCACGCAATAGGAAAGGATTAAATCCATTTCTTCCAGCGGAAGTACATCAATGGGCCAATAAAGAATGCCACGATGATTAAGCTGACCACGATAAAACTGGTGGTACCATGCGCGAATGGCAGTACATCGGTGTTCATTCCATAGACGCTAGCTACTAACATCGGTGGCGCAAGCATACTTGGTAAAATCGAGAATCGACGAATCGTATCGTTCTGTTCGGTGTTAATGAACCCAGAAGTGGTATCCAGTAAGAATCGAACCTTTTGGAACAAGAAGGCATCATGCTCAACAAGAGAGCGCACGTCCTCACTGAGTTCTCGGATGTCGGCATCATAAATATGACTGCCCAAGGCGCGAGGACGTGATAGGAAGGTGAGAACACGACGTAAATCGATCAGACACAGCTGTGCTTTCCCGAGCATATCTTCTAAATGCGCAAGGCGGGTAATCATGTCATCTAAGTCTAAAATCATCTCACGATGACGGTTATTCAGCACTTCTGTGGAATACTTTTCTAAGTCCTTGTGGATATCTTCCAAGATATCCGCAAGCTCATCGAGTTTGGCTTCTAAAAGTCCTAATAAAATCCAAGTTGGATCTTTATAGTCAATTTCATAGTCATTACGACGCGCGCGGGCACGAAAGGCACGGAAAGCAACCAGCTTTTCACCTCGTAAAGTGAATAAGCGCTCCTTATGTAAAATAAAGGCAACTGTTTGTACGGTAGCTAAGGTGCTAGCATTTTCTTCGGGTTCACCATCGACCTGAAAATTTTTATTTTTCGTTAAAAAATAGGTGCTGATGTGCAAAATACCATCGTCATCACGGTAGAATCGTGCACTCGACGAAATATCTTCTAATGATTTTAATGTAGGTAAATTTTGATCATAGGCATCCATAATCCATTGCTGTTCTTCCTGGGATGGGGCAATGAGATCGAGCCAGACTAAATCCTGATGTAAATCGAAGTCACCATTGATGGTGACATCTTCCAGGCTACCGCGCTCTGTGGCGTAAAAGGCTTCAAGCATGTTGTCTTTTCCCCTTACGCAGTAAGTTAAAAATGAATGGGTGTATTTTAGACAAGGATTTGCTTAAAAACACTGTTCTAATGATTATTTTATGAAAAAATCTGTTTAAAGTTGATTTTTCCAGCATAGTACTCCTGATCTGATGGTGATTATAAATGAAATCTATCGCAATTTTCTGTGGTTCCGCCCTTGGTAACAATCCTATCTATTTACAGGTTGCTGAAAAAGTCGGTCGTCATTTAGCGGCCCAAGGTATTACATTAGTCTATGGTGGTGGCCGTTCAGGTTTGATGGGTGTCGTGGCAGATAGTGCTTTGCGTGCAGGTGGACAAGTCATTGGGGTGATTCCAAAAGTCTTGGTCGATAAAGAATTGGCACATCCAGATTTAACCGAATTGCATGTGGTAGAAAATATGCAACAACGGAAAACCAAAATGTCTGAACTCTCGGATGGTTTTGTGGCGATTCCAGGTGGAGCAGGGACTTTAGAGGAAATTTTTGAGCAGTGGACGTGGGCTCAATTGGGCATTCATTTAAAGCCATGTGCCTTTCTCAACGTAGATGGTTTTTATGACGATTTATTGAATTTTCTAAAAACAACTGCAGAAAAAGGCTTTACCCATCTGCGTTTTATCGAAGGCTTAATTGCAGAAGATAATATCGAAACGATTGTTGAGCAGTTTCAACATTTCATTGCGCCAGAGCCGAAATGGGGCATGGTTGAACGTACAGCCTTTATTGCGGATTTGGAACAAGATAGATGAAAATTATCACTGTTGCCGCAGCCATTATTTTAAATGAACAGCATGAACTTTTAGTGGTTCGTAAAAAACACACGGCATTTTTTATGCAGGTCGGTGGCAAGTTAGAACCCAATGAAGCCCCTGAAATTACCATGCTGCGTGAAATTCAGGAAGAAATTGGCTGCGCTGCACAGATTGAACAATTCATTGGTCGTTTTGAAACGGCAGCTGCGAACGAAGCTGATCATCTACTGGTGAGTTATGTCTATTTAGTTCAGTTGCAAGGTGAACCGAAAATTGATGCGGAAATTGCAGCAATGCAATGGGTCAGCTTGGATGATACACAAACAAAACTCGCCCCTTTAACACGTGAGGTGGTGATTCCTTGGGTGAAGCAGCAGGCGGGATCTCTTGTTGAAAGCTAAACCGCTTCGCTTGTTCATTTTCTTTAGAGGTTGATGTTTGAAACTAAGGCTGTGCCGCAGCAATGCATGCGGCATATACCTGCGTGCAATGTAGCTGATGTAACAGCTTGCTTAATGCATGGATTGAACTCCCTGTGGTGACTACATCATCGATAATGAGGACTTTACGGAAACGGCGTTTTTCAGTTGGGTTGATAATAAATTGCTGTTCGATATTTTCTAGGCGTTCTAGCCGACTTAAACCTTTTTGAGCGTGCTGTGCTTGACGAATCACTGGTTGCCAAACAGGGATGCGCAATTGCTTTGCCATCATGTGTGCAACGAGCAGCATTTGGTTGTATCCACGGTCCTTGAGGCGTTCAACTGAAATAGGCATGGGAACAATGGCCTGAACTCGAGCTAAGCGCATGCTTAAAAGGCTCTGTGCCAGTAAATTTTGATAGTGCAATTGTTGCTCATACTTATAGCTTTGGATGATGCGATCTATTGGAAAATCATAGTGAAAGGCACAAGAGATGCTGTGTTCATGGCGATTAACCATTTGTTTAAACCAAGGCAGTTGTGCCCAGCAGTCAGTACAAAGCGAATGATGTTGTTGTCGATCGATACCACAGAGCAGGCAAGGGGAAACGCTCTGCATTCCTTTTCGGATGAAATGTTGGATGGATTGGAGCATATTTTTATTCTAATCATTCTTTTTTGAGTATTCTGCACAGTTTGTGGTGAAGTGCAATCACAACACCACAGAAACCTGTTCGACAAGCTTATTGGTTAAAGCCAATCTGTATTTTTAGGATGATCGCTCCATTACGTTCTCCTAATTATACATAGGCATAACGGGGTGCTTCAGGCAGCCATCGTTTTAACAGCGCTTGAGCCTGTGCAGGATAATCATTTAGGACTTGTTGAGCCACATAGTGTGCCTGATTGAGTAAATGGTCATCTCGCTCTAATTTTGCTACACGAAAGCCTATATCGCCTGTTTGTTTAGTGCCGAGGAGCTCGCCGGGACCACGAATTTCCAAATCTTTTTCAGCAATGATAAAGCCATCATTGGTCTCGCGCATGATGCGTAAACGCTCTTGCCCATTTTGCGATAAGGGATTTTTATACAGCAAGGCACAGAAACTGGCTTTGGCACCACGTCCTACACGACCACGTAGCTGATGCAATTGTGAAAGCCCTAAACGCTCTGCATTTTCAATTACCATGATTGAGGCATTTGGGACGTCAACACCGACTTCAATCACTGTGGTTGCAATCAGTAATTGCAATTCATTATTTTTAAATTGCTGCATCACTGCTTGTTTTTCATCGGCCTTCATTTTGCCGTGAACAAGACCAATATTGAGGTCTGGAAAGCGTTCTTTAATTTCATTAAAAGTCGCTTCAGCGGCCTGAGCATCTAAAGTTTCTGATTGTTCAACTAAGGTACAGACCCAATAGGCTTGTTTACCTTCAGCACAATTGCTGGCAATCCGCTGTAGCACTTCTTCACGACGGTCAAGTGGAATAGTGACTGTTTGAATCGGTGTACGACCGGGCGGCAGTTCATCAATGACGGAGGTATCTAAATCGCCATAAGCCGACATGGCCAAGGTACGAGGAATAGGGGTTGCCGTCATCACAAGTTGATGCGGTGTCATGCCATTGAGACCTTTGTTTCGTAGCGCCAAACGCTGATCGACGCCAAAACGGTGTTGTTCATCAATAATCACTAAACCCAATTTGGCAAATTGTACATTGTCTTGAAATAAAGCATGTGTGCCGACCACTAAATTGGCTGAACCATCTTGAATACATTGTTCTGCCGCAGCTCGAGCTTTACCTTTTTGTTTACCGGAAAGCCAAGACACGGTCAGTCCCATCGGCTCAAACCATTTTTTGAAATTTAGATAATGTTGTTCGGCCAAAATTTCTGTCGGCGCCATCATGGCCACTTGCCAACCTTCCTCAAGCGCATGACAGGCTGCCACACCTGCAACCAAGGTTTTACCTGCACCCACATCGCCTTGTACGAGTCGAAGCATAGGTTTGTTCTTTTTCAGATCGACCGCAATTTCTTTGGACACACGTTTTTGTGCGCCGGTCATTTCAAATGGCAGTGTACTTAAAAGTTGTTTGGTGAAGTTCTTACTTGTAGAGAATGACGGTGCTTCGATTTGTTGAATATAAGCACGGCGGCTGAGCAAACTGACCTGATGGGCAACCAATTCTTCGAAAATTAAACGTTGCTGTGCAGGATGAGAACCTTGGCTGAGTTGCAACATATTGGCATCGACAGGGGGATGATGAATATAGTCCAAAGCCTGTTTTAGTGCATAGCCATTGGTGAATTTTTCTGGCAGTAATTCAGGTAAGTCATCACTATATAACTGTAGTGCTTGTTTGACGTATTCACGTAGTTTGGGCTGTGTTAAGCCTTCGGTTGCAGGGTAAATCGCAGTGAGTTGGGTTTGTGGTAAAGGCGTGTGTTCAGTAATCACCTGTAGTTCAGGATGATACATTTCTAAGCCACGAGCACCAACACGGACTTCACCAAAAATCCGTAAACGATTGCCCGGTTTTACCCGATCAGTAATGCCTTTGTAGATATGGTAGAAACGTAAGGTGACTTTGCCACAATCGTCATCCAAAAGGGCGGCCATCGATTTACGCTTTCCGGGTGGAAAGTCGATACTTGTGACTGTACCTTCTAGTAAATAACTGCGACCCACGGTCAATTGGTTCATGGGGATGATCGTGCTACGATCTTCATAGTCGCGTGGCAGATGAAACAAAAGATCATCTGTCGTGAAAATATTTAGTTTTTCAAGTAAAGCAGCGGCGGCATTGCCAACCCCTTGCAATTGATGGACGGCAGCCATGTCCCCTCAACTTCGGTTTCTATGATCTAAATGGATCAGTTCTGAGAATAGGTCGTTTGATGCATATTCTATTTATCGGTTATGGTAAAACATCGCAACGTGTTGCTAAACAATTATTTCAGCAAGGTCACCAAATTACCACAGTGAGTCGTAGTGTAAAAGAGGATGATTTTGCAGAACATTTAATCCAAGATGTTCACCAACTGGATTTATCGCAGGTTCAACCGATTGATGCTGTCTATGTTCTTTTGGCTCCTGCACGTCATGCTCAATTCAATGCTGTGGATGCTTATCGATACACTTATGTCGATTCTGTACAGCCGATTGTTCAAGCATTAGCAAGTCATCCAATACAACGTTTAATCGTGGTGTCGTCCACTCGTGTTTATGGTGAACATGCGGGGGAGCGCATTGATGATGACACTGTGCCACAACCGATTGATGAGCAGGGGATGTTGTTACTTGAAATGGAGCGTCACTACTCACAAGCATTTCCTACCGAATGCGTGATCGTACGTCCATCTGGGATTTATGGCACATCGACAGCGCGAATGCGTAAACTAGCAGAAACGACTCATCACTATCCCAATATCCATTGGTCAAATCGAATACATATCGATGATTTGGCAAAATTTCTGTGTCATCTACTTCACGGGGAACATCATGAAAAATCATATATTTGTACTAATAACCAACCTCAACCCTTGCATGAGCGAATCTTGGAATTACAAAGAGCTATGCATTTACCTGAATTAGTTTTAGAGAGCGAAGTAGAAACAGGGAAAAAGCTTTATCCGACGCGAATGACGGAGAGTGGTTTTAAGTTAGCGCACGATTGATTGTGATGTGCAGTGTAAAATTGGCGTGACGTATAAAATTCAGTGCAGCTTTGTGAGTATTAAAAGAAATTCTATAAATGAATAAGATAGGTCTTTTACAACATGTATTGTTCAAATTTTCGAATGGATCTCAAAGGATAAAATTTAAATAATGACAAAATCATTTGCTGAACTTACTCAGAATTTACCCCATAGACCGATTTTGGAAAAAGCTTTGAGTTATTTTGAGAATTTACCAAAGATCGCGATTGATTGTGGTTGTGGTGCAGGAAATGAATCATCATTTCTACTCCGTCATCATTTTAAAGTATATGCATTTGATCCATCTGTTGACGCTAAAAATGTCTGTCTAAGTAAATTTAAAGACAATAAGAATTATTTATTTTCTAATCAGGCCTTTGAAGACCATAGCTTTCCTGAAGCTAGTTTAATTATTGCTTTATTCAGTTTATTTTTTTGTTCTACGGATTCGCTTGAAAGTGTTTTAAAGAAAATGCAGGAATCCTTAAGTGAGTAAGGCATCTTACTCATACAACTGTTAGGGAAAGATGATGATTGGGTAAATAATTTTTCTGAAAAATTTATAGGTTTTGAACAGGAAGAGCTTAAACAATTGTTTGATGCGGACTTTGATATTATTTATATCGATGAATTTAAAGGCAATAAACCGCTAGCCAATGGAACTCCAAAATTTTGGAATGTATATACCTTAATTTAAAAAAAGAAAATATTAAATACTTTTGTATAGTCCAAAAAAAGAGACAAGCCTTTTACAACTTGTCCCTGATTCTGCTTATATTCTTCCACTTTTATAGCGAAAAAATCAAAACGGTTTATTTCTTCTTACGTTTCAAGCGTTTTTTGGCTTGTTCCGCAGCAACTTTATCAAGTGCTTCTTTTAACTCTTCATCACTAAAGGTCGTAATGTGTTGCAACATTTGGAGTGTCACATCATCCAAAACGAGGTTGGCATATTGCGCAACATTTTGGAAATTTTCATCAAACACAATGGCATTGTTTTCATTGGTGCTGATATAACCTTGTTGGGTTAAGACTTTAATAAAGCTTTGGAATAAGGCCTTATCAAAGAACTCTGGCGAGTTAAATTCATACAACACAGATAGACGTTGACCAACCAAGTGACTGAGTTCTTCAACCTGACGCGTCGAGATATTGCCTGAACCACGTTGTGTGATTAAAGCCAAAGTCATGTAGTAACGTTCTAGACTTTGCATCACAGGTGCAGCCAAGACCACTAACTGATTGTGCTGCTCTGAGTTAGGCGCAGGGGAGATCAGGTTGCCTTCTGCATCTTCAGAAATTAGCTTGGCTTTGATCAGTACTTCTGCATACGCACAGATCTGATCTTTAAGCTCTTCATTATTCCATTTGAGGAATAACTCAGCTTTTAAGAATGGATACAGTGTACGAATGACATTAATCAAATCACCACGGCGAATAGAACCATTATGTTCAACCAAAGCGGCAATGAGTGATGGCAAAATAAATGCGTGCAGGATGTTGTTACGGAAGTAGGTTAACAGCACCGCTTGATTATCAGCAATGGCAATAATATCGCCAAGGACATGATTAACACGTTTAATCAGCTTGAGTTTTAAACCATAAGCAATGATTTCTTTACCTGACAGCGGTGTTACTTGCATGCGCTCATCGTAAGGTAAGGCATTTAAAAGATCGCGATAGGTATCTAACTGCTTAATGCAAATCTCTTCATCTAAAGTGTGTTTAGATGTTGCCAATAAAATCAGTGAAAGCAATGAAACTGGGTTCACCACTGCTGCACGGTTAATATTTTCTAAAATCACGTGTGCAGAACTGTTAATGGCATCCGAAACTTCTGGCGGAATTGGATCGTCATTCTTCTCGATTTTGATGTTGCTTGCATTGTGCTGTTTCAGCATATCATCAAGGAAAACTGGCTCACCAAAGTTCAAATGAACTTTACCGAAAATACGTTCGATCTTACGCAGAGTTTTCATAATCCCAATGATCGATTCGCCTTCTTTCGGCTTACCATTCATTTCGCCAACGTAGGTCGCACCTTCCATTAAACGCTCATAGCCAATATAGGTCGGTAAGAACACGATTGGTTTGGCTGGATTACGTAAATGACCATGGACCGTCATGGCGAGCATGCCGGTCTTCGGTGGTAATAAACGACCAGTACGTGAACGACCCCCTTCGATGAAGTATTCAAGTGGTGTATTACGCGCCAAAATACTATAGAGGTATTCTTTAAATACGGTGGTATAGAGACCATTGCCACGGAATGAACGACGAATAAAGAACGCACCGCCACCACGTAAAATTTGCCCGACAAATGGCATGTTCAAGTTATCACCCGCAGCAATGTACGGCACCATCAAACCACGCTTATAGATCACATATGACAATAATAAATAGTCGATATGGCTACGATGACATGGGGTGTAAATGATCTCGTAGTCTTTGGCTAGTTCACGAACGGTACTGAAGTTATGCACTTCGACGCCATCATAAAGCTGTGTCCACAGACGAGTCAGGGCTAAGTCAGCAAAACGTACTGTTGATGCAGAATAGTCAGAAACGATTTCATTTAAATAACCAATCGCACGACGTTCAGCTTCAACCATGCTGATTTTACTGCGAATGCTTTCACGACGAATCGCATCTTGCACATCCGTAGATTTGATCAGGCCATGCATCACATTACGACGGTCAGATAAATCCGGACCCAAAACCACTTCACGCTGCGCATCTAAATAATCATTCAGTGTGCTAACAATATAAGTCGCAGGTGACAAGTTTGGATGTGTAGTTTTGGCATATTCAACCAAACGACGCAAAGACTGTGGCTCATGGAATTCGAGGTACGATTGACGACCGTGCAAACCAATATTCACCAACTGCTTCACTTTGCTTGGTGTAGACCATGTATCGGTAAATAATAATTTAAACCAAGAATCTTCTTTGTCGGGTTCACGGCCCCACAGCACGGTTACAGGAACGAGCTCAACATCCGCATCAGGATTTTTTTCCAAAACCTCAATTAAACGCAATAAACGAGGTGGAAAGGCATGTGGCGGTGGATTGAGTAAGTTGTCTTCATCATGATGTTGTAAAAACACCACAGATGCTTTTTCTGTTTGCGTACCCACAGTCATTGGGTCGAGTGCAGGGTGTAGCTTTAAACGACGGGTTTCACCATCGACAATTAAAGCATTACTTCGTGAATGATTTTGCAGAACGTAGCAGGTAATTTTCGTTGTCTGTACGCCGGTATCTGTATCGGTTTCAGTCACTACAGGTTCTACAGGGACTTCACCTAAAACATGCGGTGTTACCACAAGGTCAAGCAGTTTACTCGAAAGCTTTCGATACATCTGACCAAAGCCGCTCTTGGACATACAAACTCCTACTTTTCATGACCAAACCACAGAAATTCTGAGGGGAATCTATTCTGCGTAATTGTACTTAAAAACTGTATGTCATTTTCTGACAAATTGCATAGATATTGTAAGATTTTATCGTTAAAAAACGTATTTTTAGCAGTTATATTGCATCAGCAAGGTGACAGATCAGTCAGCGAATCTTTAGGGTTTTAGTCTGGATTTATGGCAAAATGGAAAACATATTTAAACATCTGTTGATGTTGCCTGCGTTAGCTTAATCCCGAATGATAGATAGGTTTGTTATGAATGCCTTAACACAAGAGTTGGTTGATTTACTCAGCCTTGAAAAATTAGAAGAAAATATTTTTCGTGGGCAAAGCCGAAATTTGGTCGGGAAACGTGTCTTTGGCGGACAGGTTTTAGGTCAGGCGCTACGTGCGGCATCTTATACGACAGATCGACCTGCTCATTCTTTACATGCCTATTTCTTATTTGGCGGTGATATCAGTGCACCAATCATTTATGAAGTGGATCGTATTCGCGATGGACGCAGTTTTGTGAGTCGTCAGGTTCGTGCGATTCAACATGGTAAAACTATTTTTATGTGTATGGTGTCATTTGCAGAGCAAGAAGAAGGGTTGAACTACCAAGTTGCAGAGCCAGAATATCCAGCTGTAGAGGATTTAAAATCTGAAGCTGAGCTAAAACGGATGATGGTAGAGTTTGTCCCTGAAAACGTCCGTACGTCTTTTATGCGCGACCGTCATGTAGAAATTCGCCCGATTGATCCACAAAACCCGTACCAACCGCAGCCTGCTGCGCCATCGTATGCACACTATATTCGTACCCATGACACGATTGCTGCCGATGTTGATGACATCTCTTTACATCAGGCCATTGCAGCATTCTATTCAGACTTTACGCTGATGACGACTGCACTACGTCCACATGGTTTAAGTTATTTATCACCAAGTTTGCAGTGTGCCAGTATTGACCATGCCATGTATTTCCATAAGCCATTCCGTGTAGATGAATGGATGCTTTATGACATGGATGCCACAGTCAGCGCTAGTTCACGTGGTCTAAATTTTGGTCGCATGTGGCAAAACGGTGAGCTGGTCTGTAGTACGACACAAGAAGGCTTGATCCGTTTACGCGAAATTGAAACCCAATAAGTTTTGAACAAGATGTGTTAAGTCGTAAAAGCTGAATATTGAAAAAACCGAATCAGAAGATTCGGTTTTTTATTACCTTTATTTATCTGTATGAGCCTACTCGTAGATTTGATCTATCTCATTAGTGTCTTTTGGCATAGGTTAAATTAAGCTGAATTCGGGCTTTGCAGAAATGCAGCAGTACATGTGACAAAAAATTCCTCGATTCCCAGTGGGGCGCATGGCATAGTGCCTGAATAAAGGATGATAAATGCAAGGCACAATGAGCTTAAATACGCAGATTTTAATTGCCGCAATATTGGGTGTGGCATTTGGCTTTTTATTAATTCAGTTTCCAGAGACGCAGTTTTTATCCGCCAGCCTGTATGGCTTGGGGATTGCCAGTAGTATTTTTATTGGTTTGCTGAAAATGATCTTGGTTCCGTTGATCTTTAGTTCGATTGTGGTAGGGGTGTCGAATTTACAAGCGGGTGGTCAGCTGAGTCGAACGTGGAAAATTACCTTAGCGTGCTGTGTCACTACCACAACTTTGGCACTGATCTTGGGTCTAGCATGCGCGCATATTTTTAAAGTCGGGCAGGGCGTGGACATCGTCATGTTCCAAGATGCAATGCAACAGCATCAGAGCCCTGACACCCTCACAGCAGGTTCATTCTTTACCAATTTTATTCAAAATACACTGATTAATCCGTTTAAAGCCTTTAGTGATGGCAACGTACTCGCAGTCGTGGTGTTTTCACTATTTCTCGGTGTGGCCTTGGTCAAAGGCGGTGAAAAGTTCCGAAGTGTGAGAAAGCTCAGTCAGCAATTTTTCGACATCATGATGATGATCATCGGCTGGGTGATGAAGCTTGCACCGATTGGTATTTTTGCATTATTGGCTAAATTGATTGCTACAGAAGATATTTCGGTGTTGAGTCGCCTCGCGGAGTTTGCTGCCGTAGTCACAGGGACCACGATTTTCCATGGGGCAGTGGTGTTACCTTTGCTGCTTTGGATCTTTGGGAAAATGAGTCCTCTGACGTTTTTTAGAGGAACACGAGCTGCCTTAATCACTGCTTTTGCAACCAGTTCGAGTTCAGCAACGATGCCACTGTCGATGAAATGTGCGCAGGAAAATTTAGGCGTCCGTCCTCAAACGGCAGGTTTTGTGATTCCATTGGGCACGCAGTTGAATATGGATGGTACTGCGCTATATGAAGCTGCTGCCGCACTTTTTATTGCAAATTTGATGGGACTAGATTTGAGTTTGGGGCAGCAGTTAATTGTCTGTGCAACCGCCATGATTGCTTCACTCGGTGCGCCGGGTATTCCAAGTGCTGGAATGGTGACAATGATTATGGTTTTACAATCAGTCGGACTCCCTGCGGAAGCCATTGCGATTTTACTGCCGATAGATCGACTCTTAGATACGGTACGGACTGTGGTGAACGTACAGGGCGATATGATGATTAGCGTGGTGGTTGATCGCCATACGCGAGATGTAGATGAACCAGCATTGTCGAATTAAGCAGATAAAGTACTGAAATGTGGGTTGTAGACGATCTCCCACAGATGCCCATCTAAGTCTTGAAAATAGCCTGCTTAACCACCGTAAAACGTGGGCTGTGCGGGCTTAATTGTTTTTGCACCAGCGCGTTGGGCTTGTTGCATGATTTGATCGACGGCTGCGGGACTTTTAACGTTATGTCCCAGAGACATTTAAGTTGGACAAAACGCTGAAGTGCTGATTCCGATGTCATGACTAAAGCTATCTTGCGGCCAGAGTGCAAGCTTTAAACCGTGTTGTAAATCAAAAAATGCCACAGCGCCATGTTCAAATTCAGTCCCAATAATCCCTGTGCTATTTAGACCTAAACCCTCTTGATAAAACGCGAATGCAGCGTGTAAATCTTTCACGGCCAGTGTAATGACGGAGATGTGAGCGTGCATGGAGATGCTCCTGAATGGCTTATTTTTATTTTAGGATGAGGCTGAGTATAAATGCATTTTAAAGAGAATAGGGAGTTCGGAAGAACTGTACTTTAAACCTCGAACTTATGACGACCCTATTCATCTTAAGTTTGTTGATTGCTCAATAAAAAAATAGAGCGTAATGGAAGTGAGCACAAAAAAAGCAGGGCGAACCCTGCTTAATACAGATTTTAAATGGTGTTTATGCAACTTTCAGTGCGGCACGTTTTGCAGCAGGAGAGTTGTCGAGGTAAGCAATCGCATCTTCAGTTTTTGCTTCATGCACAGGATCGTACCAAGGCATTAAATATCCCAATTGCTGCGACACTAACCAAAGTGGATGTGGTAATAAGCGATTGTCTTTTTGCGCGATATGTGCCCATTCACGCCAAATCCACGGTTTATATACGGCTGGTTTAATCGATTCATAGCGCGCGTCTTGCTGCATGATATGTGCTGCACCATCGACCCATAGACCAAGTACGGCTGCAATCACGATTACACTTTGATAATAGCGAGAAATATAGCCCCCACCGAGATGACGATACAAATCAAAAGCCACGGTACGATGCTCTATTTCTTCTGCACCATGCCATTTTACTAGATCGAGCATATTCGGATCGGCACCGAGGCGTTCCCACTCTTTATTATATAAAGCATATTTGCCTAGTACACAGGTCATGTGTTCAACCGTTGCAATCACCCCTAAACGAAAGAGATCCCATTGATGATCTAAAGCTTTGGGTACGTTGAGCCCTAAAGGTTGGTCTGCAAGCAGTTTGCCAAAGAGAAAATCCATGATTTCAAGGTTGCGTTGAATACTGATATTGCGCTGAGACAGATATTCTTTATTGGCAGAGTTATGCGCCTGAGCATGCATGGCTTCTTGGCGGATAAATGCTTTAACGTCCTCGGCTAGTTTTTCATCTCTAATTTGTGGCAATACTTTGTTATACAGACGGCAAAACCAAAACTCACCAGCCGGTAAGATCATATTAATTTCATTAATAAAATAGCTGACAAAAGGTTGGTTGGGCACCCAGTCAACTTGAGTATCTTGCCACTCAAATTTCACTTTACGTGGTTTAATTTTATATTCGATTGATGATCCAAGTTTTGTGTTTTTCAAGCGGGAGAGTAATTTCATGACCTATCCTTGTTTTTATGTGATCGAGTGCACATCTGATGTATTCAGTATCCAAAAAAAATCCTGCATTGTGATTAGCAATACAGGACATTTCATTATCTTCAGATGATACTTTTTGTCAGACAATCATCCTTGCGCTGACTTTAAAATTACTGGATTAGTGGTCTGAATTTTTGCCTTCAGCTTGGGGTAAATCTTCAGATGTTGTATCGACGTCATCGAATGTTTCCGCATCTGCATCGATTTCAATATCATCTTCGGATGCTTCAGGAATGCTATCGAGATCAAACTCTGTTGATTGTTCTAAAGTGAAGTTAAGACGACCCGCCATGACACTCGCTAACTCTTCTAAACCTTGTTTATTCAATGATGAGAACAATTGGATAGAGAAGTTCAGCTTCATTTTTTTCAATGCCGCTTTCACTTCTTGTAGTGCTTTAGAGGCTGGGCCACGGTTTAATTTATCTGATTTGGTGAGCAGTACATGCACGAACAATTTACGTGAATGTGCCCATTCCAACATCATGACGTCAAAATGTTGTAGTGGATGACGGATATCCATCAACAGCACAAGACCTTGTAAACTTTCACGGTGTATCAGATAGTTTTCTAACTCTTTTTGCCACACGATTTTCATCGCTTCAGGTACAGCGGCATAGCCATAACCCGGTAAGTCGACCAAACGTTGATCAGGATTTCCTAGACTGAAAAAGTTGATCATTTGGGTACGACCCGGTTTTTTCGACGCACGTGCCAATTGTTTTTGGTTAGTGAGCGCATTAATAGCACTCGACTTACCCGCATTGGAACGGCCAGCAAAGGCAATTTCATAGCCGGTATCTTCAACGCAGAGGTTGAGTTTAGGCGCACTCATTAAGAACTCAGCTTTGCGTAGCCAGTTGAGCGAGCGCACAGCATATTCAGTAATCGCAGAGTCTACTTTTTTCTCATAAGTAATCTTTTGCTTCGGCGCATTGGCCGCTTTACTGTTTCGTGATTTTCCTCTGTGCTGATGCATAACCCAACTTCAATAACTGATTTAACAACACGCATTATAAAGGAAGTCGGGCAGGCAAGCGAATTTTGTCGCAGGCAAAGTGAAATTAGAGATTGATCATTTGAATTGGAGATTGTGTTGTAAATTTAGATGCGCTGCTTGGTTGTAAGACGTCAGCAAGTTTGTACTGATCGAGACTTTGATAAAACTGTTCTAAAGCTTGGTCTAAGATGCTTTTTAAACCACACTGACTGCGCAGTACGCAGGGTGGGTCGTTACATTCAACAATCTGGTGATTACCTTGCAAAATTCGCACAATTTGACCGAGTTGAGCGTCAAGTGCTTCAGGGTTTAGACGAATACCGCCACCTTTGCCGCGGCTGGTGATTAACCAGTTTTGCTTTGCCATAAAATGCACAATTTTCACCAAGTGATTACGCGAAACGTGCAGGTCTTCTGCAATTTCAGCAATGTTATAAGGCACATCACGAGGACGTGCGATATAGAGCAAAATGCGTAATGCATAATCGGTGAATTTATTGAGTTGCATGATAATACTGTGAGTCTGAGAGAAATAAATAAGGGCTAGTCTAGCATAACTAAACTAACCCTTTGTATTTCAGGTGAATAGCTTAGTTAGTGTTTTACACCACCAGTGCCGAAAGCTTCGCTGTGAATATTGCTAGCAGGAATACCACGAGCAATTAAAGCTTTCTGTTGTTCAGCCATAAATGGCATTGGACCGCAAAGGTAATAATCCGCATTGATCGGTAACAGTGCAGTATCCATGCTGCCTAAGTCTAGACGACCAGCAGCATCATAATCTTCACCTAATTTATCATTAGCATGAGGGAACTCATACGCTGTAAAAGTGCTAAGACGTGGGTATTTTGCTTCCAAATCCTGAATGTGTTTATGCATTGCATGCACTTGTTTGCTACGGCAGGCATGGATAAAGGTTACAGGTTGTGGCATGTCTAAAGTCACCAACTGATTCAGCATCGCAATCATTGGTGTTAGACCTACACCACCACTGATAAAGACATTGCGTTTTTGTGAATCAATCAGGAAGAAATTACCTGTTGGTGCAGACACTTCGATTTCTGAACCGATCTCCAAGCCATGCAGTGTATTTGATACCCAACCTGGAACCAAGTCACCTTTCTGATCTTCACGTTTTACAGAGATACGTAAGTAGTTGTCTTGTGGGCTGGTAGACAATGTATATTGACGTGGTTGTTTTAGACCCAGCTCATCGACCAATACACGTACAGAGATGTACTGACCTGCTTCATATTTTGGTAAATCACCACCATCAGAAGGCTCAAGGTAGAATGAGGTGATTTCATCACTTTCAGCCACTTTTTTCGCGATTTTGAAATTACGCCAACCTAACCAACTGCCTTTAGTTTGCTGATGTTGCTCATAAATCGCTTTTTCAGTGCTGATAAACAAGTCTGCCAATTGTCCATATGCTGCTGCCCAAGCTGCAATCAGTGGATCTTCCATTGAAATGCTTAATACTTCACTGATCGAGTGCAGCAAATTTTCGCCGACAATATTATAGTCTGGCGCTTGAATGTTAAGACTCACATGTTTATGCGCAATTAATTCTACAACTGGTAAAAGTACAGATGGGTCCTCAATATTTTCAGCATAAGCCAATACAGCACCCGCCAAGGCTTGTGCCTGAGCACCGCTGCGCTGATGTCCCATGTTAAAGGTTTCTTTGAGGTCAGGGTTATTGCCCAACATACGATTATAGAAGTAACCAGTCAGCGCGACACCATTTTCACGTAGAACAGGAACAGTAGCTTTTACTAGGTCAATTTGCTGCGGAGTCATAGCTGATCTCTCATGGCTGTTATTTATAAGATGTATTTAAAATACATATTTAAAAATGCATTTGCAATATGTCCCATTGATAAAACCATAAAAAAAATATGGGATATTAAAATATCCCATAAATTAAGCATAGATAATCGAAATGGCGAATTATTTTTTACCAAACAGTGAACCTAGCAAACCGCGTACGATTTTCTGACCTGTCGACCCGCCCAAGCTGCGTGCAGCACTTTTTGCAAAAGTTCCTACCGTGTCTTGAATCAGTTTTTCACGTTGTTTGGCTGCACGCTCAGCTTCTTTTTGTTGTTCGCGCGCAAGGCGTTCTTGTTCACGTGCTTGCTGTTTGGCGAGTGCATCTGCTTCTTTGGCTTGTTGTTTGGCCAACGCTTCTTGTTCTTTGGCTTCTATTTTATCTTGTTCCGCTTGGACGGCTTGTTGTTGGCGCTCCGCCACTTTATTTTGCAAAAGTTCATAGGCACTTTCACGGTCTGCTTCGGTGTCATACACACCTGCAACAACGCTATTTGCCATGAGTGCTTTGCGTTCTTCTACAGCAATTGGACTAAATGAAGAATAGGGTGGCATCACCCAAGCACGTTCAACGATTTGGGGTGTGCCTTGCTCATCTAGACAGCTAATTAATGCTTCACCTACAGCCAGTTCCGTAATCACTTGATCGACTTTAAACGCAGGATTGGCTCGAAAAGTATCTGCTGCCGTCTTAACAGCTTTCTGATCTTTCGGGGTAAATGCACGTAGCGCATGCTGAACGCGGTTACCCAGTTGGCCTAAAACACTCTCAGGTAGGTCAAGTGGGTTTTGCGTTACAAAGTAAATGCCGACCCCTTTAGAGCGAATTAGACGTACCACTTGTTCAATTTTTTCTTGTAAAGCAGGGCTGGCATTATCAAACAATAAATGCGCTTCATCAAAGAAGAACACCAGTTTGGGTTTATCCATATCTCCAACTTCGGGCAATTGTTCAAACAGTTCTGACAGCATCCAAAGTAAGAAAGTTGCATAGAGCTTAGGGGTATTCATTAACTTGTTGGCGGCGAGCAGGTTGATGTTGCCACGACCTTGTGCATCCGTTTGAATGAAATCCATGATATTGAGCGCAGGCTCACCAAAGAACTTGTCACCACCTTGATCGGCCAATGCGAGTAAATTACGTTGAATCGCACCTAAACTTGCAGGCGATAAATTGCCATATTCATTTTTAAATTCGGCTGCATGTTCACTGACGTAGCTAATCATGGCTTTTAAGTCTTTAAAGTCGATGAGCAATAAGCCCTGATCATCGGCAATACGAAAGACCGCAGATAGCACACCTTCTTGGGTGTCGTTTAAATTCAGAATTCGGGCAAGGAGCAGTGGACCAATTTCAGAAATGGTGGTGCGAATGGGGTGTCCTTGTTCACCAAACAAATCCCAAAACACCACTGGGGAGGCAGCAAAAGGAATGCTCTCGATATTTAAACTTTTAATTCGTTCGTCAAACTTAGGATTGCTTTCACCTGCTTTGGCAAGGCTAGAAACATCCCCTTTGGCATCAGCTAAAAATACAGGTACACCCAGCCGAGAAAAACTTTCTGCCAACACCTTCAACGTCACCGTCTTACCAGTACCTGTGGCCCCAGCAATCAAACCATGGCGGTTTGCAAATTGTGAATGAAGCACCACATCCTGTGTGGTGTCTTGTGTTTTTTTGCCAATAATTATTGGTGTACCCATAGATGTTCCTGTATTTATTCGAGTTGCTGTTTATTTAAATGTTGTAGTGCGTTTTCTATATCTTGTATTAAATCTGCAGGATGTTCTAGTCCTATACAAAAGCGAACAAGTAAGCCAGCTTGAATGTGTGAATGTTCGAGTATACGCATATCTTTTAAGTTATATAGCATGACTAAACTGACTGGACCACCCCAGCTAAAACCGAGCTTAAATAGTTTCAGCGCATCGCAAAAGCGGCGTACATCTTGCAAGCTATATTTTTCATTAAATACCACGCTGACCAAGCCGGCACTGTGTTGTTCTGTACAAATTTCTTTCCAATACTGATGTCCTGCGGAAGCTTCATCAGCAGGATGTAAAACCTGTACAAATGCTGGTTGCTGTTTTAGCCAATTTAATAAAGTTAAAGCACTTTGTGACTGGTGTTCATAGCGCAGGCGCATAGAAGCCAGACTGCGTTGTACTTGCGCGGCGTCATCACCAGAGATACTAATGCCTTGAATGGCGTGCGCACGAAACAGTTTGTGATGAAGCTTTTTATCTCGTGTAATTACCGAACCCATCAAAATATCCCCGCCGCCACTTGGGTATTTGGTCAAGGCATGCACACTGATATCGACACCCAGGTGCTCAGCACTAAAATCAAAAGCATTAAAGGCAAGTCCTGCGCCCCACGTATTGTCCAGTGCAGTGAGAATGTTCTGCGCTTGAGCTTTTTTGACCAAGCCGACTAAATCTGGAAACTCTAAAGTGACAGAACCCGCCGCTTCTAACCAGATAAGCTTGGCTTGCGCTGAAGGGCTAAATGAATCGACATTAATAGGGTTATAAACCTTGACCACGATGCCATAGCGGGTTTCTAAATTGCGTAAATGGTCCATATTTGGGCCATAGATATTATCTGCGACCCACACTTCATCCCCTTGACTTAAAAAACATGAATTGACCAAATTAATTGCAGATAAACCGCTTGGTGCGAGTAAGTGATACAAGCCACCTTCAATCTGAGCAATCTGATCGCCTAGGGTAAATGTAGTGGGTGTGCCATGTGTGCCATAGCTATAGTCATAATCATCAGTCCAATGGCGATTAAAAAGCGCATCTGTATTTTCGAAAATTATAGTGGATGCACGAAACAGGGGAGGTTGAATACTATTGATGTATTGCGGTGCCTTTCTTGGTGCATGAATGAGTTCAGTTTGAGGATTCTTTTTCACGTGGCGCTCTGAAATGATCAAAATAATAATGAATGTTCAAAAGAATACGACTAAAACGCATGGATTTACGATGCTTTTGTATAGAAAATTAAGTGAAAAGCAAAGTTGGCTTCATTCTTGCAAAACCGATATCAGAGCAACAACAATAGGTTTAGCGCATGAAGTCGCATTTAAAAGTACATTATTTTCAGCATATTGCTGGCGAAGGGTTCGGCAGCTGTTATGAATTTTTAAAACAGCATCAGGCTCAAATTACGGCCACAGAATTTTTTGCATTACCTGTCGATCAAGCCTTGGATCTCGAGGCTTTGCCGCATGTTGAAGATGTCGATTTACTTATCATTATGGGTGGCACCATGAGCGTAAATGATGAGGCAAATTTCCCATGGTTAAAAATAGAAAAGCGTTGGCTGCGACGCTATTTAGCCCTCGGTAAACCCGCAATCGGGCTTTGTTTAGGTGGGCAATTGATTGCTAATGCTTTGGGTGGTGCGGTGAGTCGAAATGCACAACAAGAATTGGGTTGGACGACCATCCGTAAGGTCGCTAACGTACCGCATGGCTGTTTCAAACTACCGGAAGAGTTTAAAGTCATGCAGTGGCACAGTGAAACATTTGAAATTCCCAAAGGAGCGGTACTACTGGCGGAAAATGATGCATGTCGTAATCAAATGTATCAAATTGGACAAAATGTTTTGGGCTTTCAGTTTCATCCTGAAATTACCCCTGAAGTACTCGATTTATTTTTGGAAAATGATGAAGAGTTGGCATTTTTTTCAGGAACACATGTACAGCCAGTACATGATCTGCGGAAAAGCGCAAAAAACAAATTTATTGAGGGAAATCAAATACTAAACCAAGCAATAGAGTATGTATTAAGAAAAAATGCCTGTTGATTAAAAGTTAAGCAATTGATCTTGCATAAAAAATGAAAAATATAAGAAAAACAGCAAAAGAGATTTGCTTATGCATTAAACAATAGCTATAATGGGCAACCCTTTGATGAAGGGGGTTGGCTACGAATAAAGTAGTTAACATCGTGACAGTCGCGGCATCGATCGTGACCTTAGTGATATTTCACTGCTCTTGACACTTGCCTCTTTCAAAGTGGGGTGAGATGCGTCAAGGGTGATTCTTTATATATTTGGCTTGGAGTTAACTGGTATGTCTAACCAGAGAATTCGTATCCGTCTTAAGTCTTTTGATCACCGTTTAATTGATCAATCAGCTCAAGAAATCGTAGAAACAGCAAAACGTACTGGCGCACAAGTTTGTGGTCCAATCCCGATGCCTACACGTATCGAACGTTTTAACGTTTTAACATCACCACACGTTAACAAAGATGCGCGTGACCAATACGAGATCCGCACTTACAAACGTTTGATCGACATCGTTCAACCTACAGATAAAACTGTTGATGCATTGATGAAGTTGGATCTTGCAGCTGGTGTTGATGTTCAGATCGCTTTGGGTTAAGGCTTTCGGTTAATTAACGCTCTAAGTTAATTAGGCCGCTTTTTTAGAGGTTTATGCACATGGCTATTGGTTTAGTCGGTCGCAAGTGCGGTATGACACGTATCTTTACAGATGCTGGTGTTTCTGTACCTGTAACAGTGATTGAGGTTGATCCTAACCGCATCACACAAATCAAAACGCTTGAAACTGATGGTTATCAAGCGATTCAAATCACTACTGGTGAACGTCGCGAATCTCGCGTAACTAACGCTCAGAAAGGTCACTTTGCGAAAGCTGGTGTTGCTGCTGGTCGTCTAGTTCAAGAATTTCGCGCTACAGAAGCTGATCTTGAAGGTCGTGAAGTTGGCGGAACTATCGGTGTGGATGTGTTCACAGTGGGTCAAATTGTTGACGTTACTGGTACATCTAAAGGTAAAGGTTTCCAAGGTGGTGTTAAACGTTGGAACTTCCGTACTCAAGACGCTACACATGGTAACTCTGTATCTCACCGTGTTATCGGTTCTACAGGTCAAAACCAGACTCCTGGTCGCGTGTTCAAAGGCAAAAAAATGCCTGGTCACTTAGGTGCTGAACGTGTAACTACACAGGGTCTTGAAATCGTTGCTATCGACGCAGAACGTTCAGTTCTAGTTGTTAAAGGCGCGGTTCCTGGTGCTACTGGTGGCGACGTTACTGTTCGTCCTACTATCAAGGCCTGAGGGGAAATAACGTGAATTTAAATACTGTTTCCGGCTCTGCTGTTGAGTTATCTGAAGTTGCGTTTGGTCGTGATTTTAACGAAGCTCTTGTACACCAAGTTGTTACAGCTTACTTAGCTGGTGGTCGTCAAGGTTCTAAAGCGCAAAAATCACGTGCTGACGTTTCTGGCGGTGGTAAAAAACCTTTCCGTCAAAAAGGTACTGGCCGCGCTCGTGCTGGTTCTATTCGTAGCCCAATCTGGGTTGGCGGTGGTAAAACTTTTGCTGCTCGTCCACAAGACTGGTCTCAAAAAGTAAACCGTAAAATGTATCGCGGTGCTATGCAATGCATCCTGGCTGAGCTTGTTCGTCAAGATCGCCTTGTTTTAGTTGAAGAGATTGCTGTTGCAGCTCCAAAAACTAAAGAATTGCTTGCAAAACTTAACGACTTGAATGCACCTCGTGCATTAATCGTTACAGATGCTGTTGATGAGAACTTGTATCTTGCTGCTCGCAACATTCCACACGTTGATGTGGTTGATGCTGCTGCAATCGATCCTGTTAGCTTGATCGCGTTCGATAAAGTTGTTATGTCTGTTGCTGCTGCTAAGAAAATTGAGGTAGAACTCGGATGAACAACGAACGTATCTATCAAGTCCTACAAGGACCTGTATTCTCAGAAAAAGCACAAGTTTTAGGCGAAACTGCTGGTGTTCAAGTGTTCAAAGTTGCACTAGATGCAAACAAACTTGAAATCAAAAAAGCTGTTGAGCAACTATTTGGTGTTCAAGTTGTTAAAGTTAACACAACGATCACTAAAGGTAAGACTAAACGCTTTGGTAAAACATTAGGACGTCGTTCTGATGTTAAAAAAGCATACGTCACCCTGAAAGCTGGCCAAGATGTTGAAATGGCTGACTTGGGCGATACCGCTGAAAACGCAGCGGAATAAGGACGAAAATTATGCCGATTCAAAAATGTAAGCCAACGTCTCCAGGACGTCGCTTTGTAGAGAAAGTGGTTCATAACCACCTTCACAAAGGCGCGCCATATGCTCCGTTGGTTGAAGCTAAAAAACGTACTGGCGGTCGTAATAACAACGGTCACATTACAACTCGTCACGTTGGTGGTGGTCATAAACAGCACTACCGTATCGTAGACTTCAAACGTAACAAAGACAGCATCCCTGCTGTAGTTGAGCGTATTGAATACGATCCAAACCGTACAGCTCATATTGCTTTATTGAAATATGCTGACGGTGAACGTCGCTATATTATTGCACCTAAAGGCCTTCGCGCTGGTGATCAAGTTCAATCTGGTAACGATGCTCCAATCCGTCCAGGTAACTGCTTACCACTTCGCAACATGCCTATCGGTTCTACTCTTCACAACATCGAGCTTAAAATCGGTAAAGGCGCACAATTAGTACGTTCTGCTGGTACATCTGCTCAATTGTTGGGTCGTGACGGTTCTTACGCTATCATTCGTCTTCGTTCAGGCGAAATGCGTAAAGTACACGTTGAATGCCGTGCTGTGTTAGGTGAAGTTTCTAACTCAGAAAGCAACCTTCGTTCACTTGGTAAAGCAGGTGCATCACGCTGGCGTGGCGTTCGTCCTACCGTACGTGGTATGGCGATGAACCCAGTAGACCATCCACATGGTGGTGGTGAAGGACGTAACAAAGGTATTCAACCTGTAAGTCCATGGGGTCAAAAAGCTAAAGGGTACAAAACACGTACCAACAAGCGTACGACTAAGATGATCATTCGCGACCGTCGCGTTAAGTAACAAGTAAAGGAATCTGACAATGCCTCGTTCTCTGAAAAAAGGCCCATTCGTCGATGCGCACTTGTTCGCTAAGGTTGAAGCGGCTATCGCGGCTAATAACCGTAAGCCGATCAAAACTTGGTCGCGTCGTTCGATGATCTTACCGGATTTTGTTGGTCTAACAATTTCTGTACACAATGGCCGTAACCATGTTCCAGTGATTGTATCTGAGCATATGGTTGGTCATAAATTAGGTGAATTCGCGCCAACTCGTACCTATCGTGGTCACGGTGTTGACAAGAAGTCTAAACGTTAATAGGTGCTATGATGGAAGTAACTGCTAAATTACGCGGTGCCGCTATCTCGGCACAAAAAGCACGTTTGGTTGCAGACCTAATTCGCGGCAAATCTGTTGCGCATGCTTTAAATATCTTAAACTTCAGCAACAAAAAAGCTGCAGTTTTAGTTAAAAAAGCATTGGAATCTGCGATTGCAAACGCTGAACACAATAACAGTTTAGATGTAGACGACCTTAAAGTTTCTACGATCTACGTTGATGAAGGCATGAGCCTGAAACGTATTTTGCCACGTGCTAAAGGCCGTGCAGATCGTATTACTAAGCGTACTTGTCACATTACCGTTAAGGTAGGGGTTTGATATGGGTCAGAAGGTTCATCCAATCGGTATCCGCCTAGGTGTTGTGAAACGTCATAACGCTAACTGGTATGCGAATCCGAAACAATATGCTGAATATTTGCTAAAAGATCTTCAAGTTCGTGAGTTTTTAACTAAAAAACTTAAGAATGCGATGGTGAGCAATATTCTTATCGAACGCCCTACAGGCGCAGCTAAAGTAACTATTAGCACTGCACGTCCTGGTATCGTGATCGGTAAAAAAGGCGAAGACATTGAGAAATTACAACGCGAATTAACAGCCATTATGGGTGTTCCTGCGCAAGTAAGTATCAACGAAATCGATCGCCCAGATTTAGACGCTCGTTTAGTTGCTGAGGCAATCGCTTCTCAATTAGAAAAACGTGTAATGTTCCGTCGTGCTATGAAGCGTGCGGTTCAAAACTCTATGCGTGCTGGTGCTAAAGGTATCAAAGTTGAAGTTTCAGGCCGTCTAGGTGGTGCTGAGATTGCTCGTACTGAATGGTATCGTGAAGGTCGTGTACCTCTTCATACTCTTCGTGCTGACATCGACTATGCTACTATGCGTGCTGAGACTACTTACGGTACGATCGGCGTTAAAGTATGGATCTTCCGTGGTGAGATCTTGGGCGGCATGAAACAAGTCATGAACCCAGCTCCAGCTGAAGAACGTCCAGCTAAACGTGGCCGTGGTCGTGGTGAAGGTCAAGAGCGTCGTGGTCGTCGCAATGATCGTTCTGCTGAAAAAGGAGAATAATCCATGTTACAACCTAAACGTACTAAATTCCGTAAAGTGCAAAAAGGCCGTAACACTGGTCTAGCACATCGCGGTAGCTCAGTATCTTTTGGTACTATTGCGCTTAAATCAGTTGAACGTGGTCAAATGACAGCACGTCAAATTGAAGCAGCGCGTCGTACAATCAGCCGTCGTATTAAACGTGGTGGTAAGATCTTTATCCGTGTTTTCCCAGACAAACCAATTACTGAAAAACCATTAGAAGTTCGTATGGGTAAAGGTAAAGGTTCTGTGGAATACTGGGTTTGCCAAATCAAACCAGGTAAAGTCTTGTACGAAATTGATGGTGTTAACGAAGAACTTGCTCGCGAAGCGTTTACGCTTGCTGCTGCAAAACTTCCGTTTAAAACCACTATCGTGACTCGGACGGTAATGTAATGAAAACTAATGATCTACGTGAAAAGTCGGTAGAAGAGTTGACAGCTTTGCTTGATGAGCAACAGCTTAACCAATTCCGTCTTCGTATGGCGAAAGCAACTGGTCAATTGGGTAAATCGCACGAAGTTGCGCTTACTCGTAAGACAATTGCTCGTATTAAGACCCTCCTTACCGAAAAACAGGGGAACGGACAATGAGTGAACAAACAGTTCGCACGTTAACCGGTAAAGTAGTTAGCGACAAGATGGACAAGTCTATCGTTGTTCTTATCGAACGCCGCGTTCAACACCCGTTGTATGGCAAATTAATCCGCCGTTCAACTAAATTACACGCTCATGATGAAAACAATGTTGCTAAAGTTGGCGACGTAGTAAGCATCAAAGAAAGCCGCCCAATGTCTAAAACTAAGTCTTGGACTTTAGTTGAAGTTGTTGAAGCTGCTGCTGAGTAATTAAACGTTCTTGCATCATCGGTCAATTTCGAGTACTCTTTGAGCCTTTCGAAATTGCGACCGGTGATGCTCGGTTTTGGAGTAGGGCAATGATTCAAACCGAAAGTATGCTCGACGTAGCAGACAACAGTGGTGCTCGCCGCGTACAATGTATTAAAGTACTTGGTGGTTCACATCGTCGTTATGCTTCTGTTGGCGACATTATTAAAGTTACTGTAAAAGAAGCTATTCCACGCGCACGTGTTAAAAAAGGTGACGTGATGAATGCTGTAGTTGTACGTACAAAATTCGGCATCCGTCGTGCAGATGGTTCAGTTATTCGTTTCGACGATAACGCAGCTGTTATTTTGAACAACAACAAAGCGCCGATTGCAACTCGTATTTTCGGACCAGTGACTCGTGAACTTCGTACTGAACAGTTCATGAAAATTATTTCATTGGCTCCTGAAGTTCTATAAGAGGCACTCATGGCTAAGATTAAAAAGGGCGATCAAGTAATTGTGATCGCAGGTAAAGAAAAAGGCAAACAAGGTACTGTTTTGTCTGTTTCAAATGACCGTGTTAAG
The DNA here is from genome assembly GCF_013418475.1 of Acinetobacter sp. YH12140. NCBI lineage: Bacteria > Pseudomonadati > Pseudomonadota > Gammaproteobacteria > Moraxellales > Moraxellaceae > Acinetobacter > Acinetobacter sp. YH12140. The sequence continues at coordinate 50,371 of NZ_VPBZ01000007.1, read as the reverse complement.
GTTGAAGGCCTTAACTTGGTAACGAAGCATCAAAAGCCTAACCGAGCTACTGGCGCTGAAGGCGGCATCGTAACTCAAGAAGCTGAGCTTCATATCTCTAACGTGGCAATTTTTAATGCTACAACCCAAAAGGCTGACCGTGTTGGTTACCAAGTGATTGAAGGCGTGAAAACCCGCGTATTCAAATCTAATGGTGAATCAGTGGCGGTAGCGAAGTAATAGGTTGACTAGGCAATGGCCAGACTTAAAACGCGTTACAACGACGAACTTAAGGCTCAATTAAAAGAAACATTGGGCGTTAAGAATGTGATGGATATCCCTCGCATTACAAAAATTACCATCAACATGGGTGTTGGTGCTGCATCAGCTGACAAGAAATTGTTAGATGGCGCTCTTTCTGATATGCAAGCAATTGCTGGTCAAAAACCAGTACTTACTTTAGCTCGTAAATCTATCGCTGGTTTCAAAATCCGTGATGGTTGGCCGATCGGCTGTAAAGTTACTTTACGTGGCGAACGTATGTACGAATTCTTAGACCGTTTGATCTCTATCGCGATCCCTCGTATCCGTGACTTCCGTGGTTTCTCTGCGAAATCATTTGATGGTCGTGGTAACTACTCAATGGGTCTTAAGGAACAAATCATGTTCCCTGAAATCGATTTTGATAAGATTGATCGTATTCGTGGTATGGACATTACCATCACTACGACTGCTCGCACCGATGACGAAGGCCGTGCGCTTATGCGTGCATTCGGCTTCCCGTTCAAATAAGAGGTCGATATGGCTAAGAAAGGTATGATTAATCGCGAATTGAAACGCGAAGCTACTGTTGCTAAATACGCTGCGAAACGTGCTGAATTAAAAGCAATTATCGCAAACGTAAATGCATCAGACGAAGAACGTTTCGAAGCGATGATGAAATTTCAAGCATTACCACGTAATGCGTCTCCAGTACGTCTACGTAACCGTTGTGGTTTAACTGGTCGTCCTCATGGTTACTTCCGTAAGTTCGGTTTAAGCCGTAACAAATTACGTGAAACAGTAATGCAAGGTGATGTACCGGGCGTTGTTAAGGCAAGCTGGTAAGGAGCACTATAAATGAGTATGCAAGATACCGTTGCCGACATGCTAACACGTGTTCGTAACGCACAAATGGCAAAGAAACAAACTGTTTCTATGCCAAACTCAAAGTTGAAAGTTGCGATTGCTAACGTACTTCAGCAAGAAGGTTATATCGCTGATGTTGCTGTTGCTGATAATGAAGGCAAAGCGACTTTAACGATTACTTTAAAATATTTCGAAGGCAAACCAGTTATCGATACTGTGAAACGCGTAAGCCGTCCTGGTCTACGTCAATATCGCGGTAAAGATGCACTTCCTAGCGTTAAGCAAGGTTTAGGTATTGCAATTGTTTCTACAAGCAAAGGCATCATGACTGATCGCGCTGCACGTGCTGCAGGTATCGGTGGTGAAGTTATTGCTTTTGTTTCTTAATAGGTGATTCCTCATGTCTCGTGTGGCTAAAGCCCCAGTAACTGTACCTAACGGTGTTACAGTTACTCAGAACGGCCGGCAGGTCGAAGTGAAAGGCAGCAAAGGTACATTGTCTTTCAACCTGCATGCGCTGGTCGAGCTAAAACAGGAAGACGGTACTCTAGTTATTGCTCCTAAAGCTGAATCTAAAGAAGCTTGGATGCAGGCTGGTACTGCTCGCGCTGTGCTTAACAACCTTGTAAAAGGTGTTAACGAAGGTTTCGAACGTAAGTTACAACTGATTGGTGTTGGTTATAAAGCTGCGGTTAAAGGTAACATTGTTAACCTTAACCTTGGTTTCTCTCACCCGATCGACTACAACCTTCCTGAAGGTGTAACTGCAGAAACTCCTACTGCAACTGAAATTGTACTTAAATCAGCTGATAAAGCTAAATTAGGTCAAGTTGCTGCAGAAATCCGTGGTTACCGTCCGCCAGAGCCTTATAAAGGTAAAGGTGTTCGTTATTCTGACGAAGTTGTACTTCGTAAAGAAGCTAAGAAGAAATAAGGCGCGAGGTTCTTATGAACGAAAAGAAACAATCCCGTTTGCGTCGTGCGAAAAGCACACGCTTGCACATCCGTGCATTGGGTGCGACTCGTTTGTGTGTAAACCGCACTCCGCGTCACATCTATGCTCAAGTTATCTCTGCAGATGGTGGCAAAGTATTAGCGCAAGCTTCTACTTTAGACGCTACTCTACGTGCTGGTACTACTGGTAACGTTGAATCGGCTCAGAAAGTTGGTGCTTTAATTGCAGAACGTGCTAAAGCGGCTGGTGTAACTAAAGTTGCATTTGACCGTTCTGGTTTCAAATATCATGGTCGTATCAAAGCCTTGGCTGATGCTGCTCGTGAAAACGGCTTGGAGTTCTAATCATGGCTAAAGTTGAACAAAACGAAGGTCTTGTTGAAAAGCTGGTTGCCGTTGATCGTGTAGCCAAAGTTGTTAAGGGTGGTCGTATCTTCTCTTTCACAGCATTAACTGTTGTGGGTGATGGTAATGGTCGCGTAGGTTTTGGTCGTGGTAAAGCACGTGAAGTTCCAGCTGCTATTTCTAAAGCACTTGAAGCTGCTCGTCGCAACATGATTACTGTTGACCTTGTTGACGGTACTGTTCAGCACCCTATCAATGCTCGTCACGGTGCAAGCCGCGTTTACATGCAACCTGCTTCTGAAGGTACTGGTGTAATTGCTGGTGGCGCTATGCGTGCAGTTTTAGAAGCTGTAGGTGTACGTAACGTATTAACTAAGTGTTATGGTTCTACTAACGCTGCTAACGTAGTAAACGCAACTTTTAACGGTTTGCGTGATATGACTTCTCCTGAGAAAGTTGCTGCGAAACGTGGTTTATCAGTAGCACAAATTCAAGGGTAATCAATCATGAAAACGATTAAAGTTACCCAGACTAAATCTTCATCGCATCGCTTGAAAAATCACAAGCTTAGCCTTAAAGGTTTAGGTCTGCGTCGTATTGGTCATACAGTTGAAGTGCAAGATACGCCTTCTAACCGTGGTATGATCAACCAAGTTTACTATATGGTTAGTGTAGAGGAATAAGCCATGACTCTGCGTTTAAATACAATTGCACCTGCAGAAGGTGCTAAGCGTGACAACCTACGTTTAGGCCGTGGTATCGGTTCTGGCGTTGGTAAGACTGGTGGCCGTGGTGTCAAAGGTCAAAACTCACGTAAGAGCGGTGGTACACGTCCTGGTTTCGAAGGTGGTCAAACTGCGTTATATCGTCGTTTACCTAAATTCGGTTTCACTAGCCAAATGGCTTTGAAAACTGCTGAAGTACGTTTATCAGAACTCGCTAAAGTTGAAGGCGACATCGTGTCTCTTGAAACTTTAAAAGCTGCTAACGTTGTGCGTAAAGATATGTTACGTGCACGTATCGTACTTTCTGGTGAAATTACTCGTGCGTTCACTGTTCAAGGTGTTGCATTGACTAAAGGCGCTAAAGCTGCTGTTGAAGCTGCTGGCGGTAAAGTCGAGGAGTAATCCCCAGTGTCTATGACTCCTAGTTCGACAGGTCATGTTAACATGATGAAAGGCCAGCCTTTTCATGTGAAATATCGTGAAATTATCCGCCGTATGATGTTCCTCATCGGGGCGTTGTTGGTTTTTCGACTGGGAGCACATATTCCAGTACCGGGCATTAACAATGCCGCACTAGAGAATCTGTTTAATGCAAACCAAGGTACGATCCTTGGTTTGTTTAACATGTTCTCAGGTGGTGCATTAGAGCGTATGTCAATTCTTGCTCTTGGGATTATGCCGTATATCTCTGCATCGATTATTGTGCAGTTAATGTCTACGGTTGTTCCTTCGCTGGAAGCTTTAAAGAAAGAAGGCGAACAAGGTAAGCGTAAGATCAATCAATATACGCGACAAGGCACATTGTTTCTTGCACTTGTGCAAGCTGTTGGGATGTGTGCAGGTCTGATTAGTCAAAATATTACTTTGACTAGTGGACTTGCTTTTTACGTTCCTGCTGTAACTTCTTTAGTTGCAGGTACAATGTTCCTGATGTGGTTAGGTGAGCAAATTACAGAGCGTGGAGTAGGGAATGGTATTTCCATGATCATCTTCGCTGGTATTGTTGCTGGTTTGCCGAACTTGGTTCTGCAATCTTTAACCTCAGTAGATAATGGCCAATCAAGTTTAATTGGTCTTGCAATTTTTGCATTGCTGTCTGTTGCAGTGTTAGCAGCAATTGTGTTTATTGAGAAGGCGCAGCGTCGTATTCCGGTAAACTATGCTCAAAAACAACAAGGTCGTCGTGTATTTACTGCCCAGCAAACACATTTGCCATTAAAAATTAATATGGCGGGTGTGATTCCTGCAATTTTTGCTAGTTCATTGCTATTGTTCCCAGCGAGCTTAGGGCAATGGGTAGGCAGCGCAGATCCAAATGCTGGCGTGATTAAACGTGGCCTACAAGATTTGGCACTCGTATTGTCGCCGGGTCAACCGATGTATTTGGTGCTATTTGGCGCATTAATTATCTTCTTCTGTTACTTCTATACTGCGCTAGTATTTAGCCCGAAAGAAGTGTCAGAGAATTTAAAACGTAGTGGTGCTTATGTACCGGGTATTCGTCCTGGTGAGCAAACTGCACGCTATTTAGATCATATTTTGAATCGTTTGACTTTTATTGGCGCGGTTTATATCACAATCATCTGTTTAATGCCGATGATTCTACAAAGTTCATTTGGTATTCCATTTAGCTTAGGTGGTACGTCTTTACTGATCGTAGTGGTGGTGGTGATGGACTTTATGGCTCAGCTTCAAGCTCATCTCACATCGCATCAATATGACAATCAATCGTTAATGCGTAAAACGACTGCTCATCCGAAAGGATAAGCGCACTTAGAGGTTTCATTATGAAAGTTCAAGCTTCTGTAAAGAAAATTTGTGGTAGCTGTAAAGTTATCCGTCGTAATGGGGTTATTCGCGTAATTTGCAGCGCAGAACCTCGTCATAAGCAGCGTCAAGGTTAATCTGATCAAGACCTGTTGATTTCAGTAGGCTAATTAGGTTATTATCCGCCCCTCAAAGATTTTGTCGGGCGGTTGATTATCTTAACTGCCTTTTTGGAGAAAATTGAATGGCTCGTATTGCCGGTGTAAACATTCCGGATAACAAGCATGCTGTTATCTCTCTAACGTACATTTTTGGTATTGGTCGCCACACTGCAAAAGCTATCTTAGCTGCTGCTGGTATTGCACCAACAACTAAAATTCGTGAATTAGATGACGCTCAGCTTGATGCGATTCGTGCAGAAGTTACTAAGGTTCCTACCGAAGGTGATTTACGTCGCGAAATTTCCATGAACATTAAACGTTTAATGGATTTAGGCTGCTACCGCGGTCTTCGTCATCGTCGCAGCTTGCCTGTCCGTGGTCAACGCACCAAAACTAACGCACGTACCCGTAAAGGTCCGCGCAAACCTATTAAGAAATAAGATTTCTGGAAGCTAAAAGATGGCTAAAGATACTCGCACACGCAAGAAGGTCACTCGTACCGTCTCTGAAGGTGTTGCACACATTCACGCTTCTTTTAATAACACCATTGTGACTATTACCGATCGTCAAGGTAATGCACTGGCTTGGGCTACCTCTGGTGGACAAGGCTTCCGTGGATCACGTAAATCAACTCCGTTTGCTGCTCAGGTAGCTGCTGAAGTTGCTGGTAAAGCTGCTTTAGATTACGGTTTGAAAAACTTGGATGTCCTTGTAAAAGGTCCTGGTCCAGGTCGTGAATCTGCGGTTCGTGCTTTAGGTGCAGTGGGTTATAAAATTAACAGCATTACCGATGTGACGCCAATCCCGCACAACGGTTGCCGTCCACCTAAAAAACGTCGCGTGTAAGGAGAAACATTCATGGCTCGTTATATTGGTCCAAAATGCAAACTCTCTCGCCGCGAAGGGACAGACCTGCAATTAAAATCTGGCGTTAAACCATTTGACGTCAAAACAAAAAAAGCTGCTAAAGCACCTGGCCAACATGGTGGCGCTCGTGGCGGCAAACAATCTGAGTACTCACTACAATTACGTGAAAAACAAAAAGTACGTCGTATGTACGGTGTTTTAGAGCGTCAATTTAGTAACTACTACAAAGAAGCTGCTCGTGTTAAAGGCGCAACAGGTGAAAACTTGTTGAAACTTCTTGAAAGCCGTCTAGATAACGTTGTTTATCGCATGGGTTTTGGTTCTACACGTGCAGAAGCTCGTCAGCTTGTATCTCACCGTTCAATCACTTTAAATGGTCGTCGTGTTAACATCGCTTCTATCCAAGTTAAAGCTGGTGACGTTGTTGCGGTTCACGAAGGTGCTAAACAACAATTGCGTATTAAAAACGCAGTTGAGTTAGCGACTCAACGTGGCATTCCATCTTGGATTGAAATTGATCATTCTAAATTGGAAGGTACATTCAAAGCTGCACCAGATCGCTCTGATTTACCTGCTGAAATCAACGAAAGCTTGATTGTAGAATTGTATTCTAAATAATCCTTGAGGTAGCAATAATGACGCGTACTGCAAATGAGTTTCTAACTCCGCAAGCGATTAAGGTCGAAGCGGCAAGCGGGACCTCGGCAAAAGTTATTCTAGAACCATTAGAGCGTGGCTTTGGTCATACTCTTGGTAATGCTTTACGTCGTATCCTTTTGTCTTCTTTACCTGGCGCAGCCGTGGTTGAAGTAGAGATTGAAGGTGTCGAGCACGAGTACAGTACTTTGGAAGGCTTGCAGCAGGACATCGTCGAGCTCTTGCTGAACCTAAAAGGATTGTCTATTAAGCTGTTCGATCAAAATGAAGCTTATCTGACATTGGAAAAACAAGGTCCTGGCGACGTTACAGCCGCTGACCTTCGTTTACCACACAATGTTGAAGTGGTTAACCCTGAACATTTGATCGGTACTTTAAGTGCTTCTGGCTCATTAAAAATGCGCCTGAAAGTTTCTCAAGGTCGTGGTTATGAGACTTCTGATTCACGCTTCCCTGAGGGCGAAACTCGCCCAGTGGGTCGTTTGCAATTAGATGCTTCTTACAGCCCAATCAAACGTGTGTCTTACACAGTGGAAAACGCTCGTGTAGAACAACGTACTGACCTTGATAAATTGATCATTGATCTTGAAACCAACGGTACTGTTGATCCTGAAGAAGCTATCCGCAAAGCGGCAACAATCTTGCAACAACAAATTGCAATTTTTGTTGATCTTCAGAAAGATCAAGCACCAGTTGCTCAAGAGCCTCGTGAAGAAGTTGATCCGATTTTGCTTCGTCCAGTAGATGATCTAGAGCTTACTGTTCGTTCTGCTAACTGTTTGAAAGCAGAAAATATTTACTACATTGGCGATCTTGTTCAACGTACTGAAGTTGAGTTGCTTAAAACTCCTAACCTAGGTAAAAAATCGTTGACTGAGATTAAAGATGTTCTGGCATCGAAAGGCTTGCAATTGGGCATGCGTTTAGAGAACTGGCCACCGGCTAGCCTCCGCATGGACGATCGCTTTGCTTATCGTAGCCGTTAATTAAGTAGGACTATCACCATGCGTCATCGTAATAGTGGTGTGAAATTAGGCCGTACAAGCAGTCATCGTAAAGCGATGTTCCAAAACATGGCTAATTCTTTGTTCGAACACGAGTTAATTAAAACTACTGTTCCTAAAGCAAAAGAATTACGTCGTGTTGCTGAGCCTTTAATCACTTTAGCTAAAGTCGATTCTGTAGCAAACCGTCGTTTAGCGTTTGCTCGTACTCGTTCAGCTGCAACTGTTGGTAAATTATTTACCGTTCTTGGCCCTCGTTACAAAGAACGTAACGGCGGTTATCTACGTGTTCTTAAAGCGGGCTTCCGTGCAGGTGATGCTGCACCGATGGCTTACGTTGAGCTAGTAGATCGCGAAGTTAACTAATTTCGTGAAGAGCAGCGTACGTTGTTCTAAAAAAGGTCGGTTTTTAACCGACCTTTTTTAATGCCTGCAGTTTTGTGTTGGCTGTATATTGTTAGACAATAATTCAATTTGTCCTTAAAAGATAAAAATAAATCGCCTTTTGCTTAAACTTGACATTGTGCATTGTCAAAAATGTGATTTAATAAATATAAATCTAAGATAGGTTAAAAGAACAACATGGAAAAACAAGTTGATATTCTCATTGTAGGTGCAGGGATCTCCGGTGTAGGTTTGGCTGCTCATCTTTCAAAAAATTGTCCTAATCGTTCATTTGAAATTATTGAACGTCGTGAAAGTTTTGGTGGTACATGGGACCTTTTTAAATATCCGGGTATTCGTTCAGATTCGGACATGTCAACTTTTGGCTTTAATTTTAAGCCGTGGAAAAAATCTAGTGTGCTTGCAGACGGGCCTTCGATCAAAGGCTATCTTTCTGAAGTAATTGACGAATATAAGATTAAAGAAAAAATTCATTTTCAACATCGTGTGGTGAGTGCGAACTACGATTCACAAACTCGTAAATGGTCTGTTGTTATTGAAGATGCGAAGAAGAAACAACAAACCTGGGTTGCAAATTTCGTCTTTGGCTGTACGGGTTATTATAATTATGACCAAGGGTTCCAACCTGAGTTTAAAGGGCAGGAAAACTTTAAAGGTACCTTCATTCATCCACAACATTGGCCTGAAAATTTTAATTATGCAGGCAAAAAAGTGGTGATTATTGGCAGTGGAGCAACAGCGATTACATTGGTACCAGCTATGGCAAAAGGCGGTGCAGGGCATGTGACCATGCTACAGCGTTCTCCAACCTATATTGCCTCAGTACCTTCTATTGACATCATTTATGACAAGATGCGTAAAGTATTGCCTGAAGATGTTGCTTATAAACTGACCCGTGCACGAAATATCGGTGTCCAACGGGCTGTTTATGCTGTTGCACAAAAGCAACCTAAATTACTCCGTAAATTTTTATTAAAATCAATTGAGTTGCAGTTGAAAGGTAAAGTGGATATGAAGCACTTTTCCCCAGATTACAATCCTTGGGATCAGCGCCTTTGTGTGGTGCCAGATGGTGATTTGTTTAAAATTTTACGCGAAGGCCGTGCATCTGTTGAAACCGATCAAATTGAAAGTTTTACTGAAAATGGCATTCAATTGAAATCAGGCAAGCATCTTGATGCGGACGTAGTAATTTCAGCTACAGGTCTAAATATTCAAATTTTAGGCGGGATTAGAGCCACAATCGATGGACAGCCATTAAATACCTCTAAACATATGTTGTACCATGGCGTGATGGTCAGTGATGTACCCAATATGGCGATGATTATTGGCTATATTAATGCTTCATGGACATTAAAAGTCGATATTGCTTCTGAATACATCTGTAAATTGATTAACTATATGGATCAAAATGGTTATAACCAAGTGATTCCACAAGGCGATGCGACCGAGTTGTTAGAAGATACCGTAATGGGAAGTTTGACTTCAGGCTATATTGCACGTGCAGCAGATGTGATGCCAAAACAGGGTAAACATGCACCGTGGAAAGTCAGCAATAACTATTTGGCAGATCGTAAAGAATTAAAGCATGCTTCATTTGAAGATGGAGTGCTGAAATTTGAAAAAAAGTCTGATCAAGTGGCTGCTAAACCCAGATTAGTTTCTTAAGTCTATTACATAAAAAAGGAGCATGATGCTCCTTTTTTTGCTTTAAATGAGTGACTTTAGGGTTTTATTTGATGCGTATTATTTGTCGAAAAATATATCATGTTGAAATAAGGAAAAGCACACAGGGTTAATGTGAATATTCAACAACATTCAGAATTTATAAAATTAAATGATTATGAGCTATATACCCAAGCTTGGCAGCCTGAAACAGCAGATAAAGATGTAACTTTGGCTCCGATTATATTGATGCATGATTCACTGGGGAGTGTGGATTTGTGGCGTGATTTTCCTGCGCAATTGGCTTCTGCGTCTGGCAGAAAGGTCATTGCTTATGATCGGTTGGGTTTTGGTCGTTCGTCAGCAAATCCTGATGTATTAAGTACTGATTTTGTCTATGCCGAAGCACAGCAGGGCTTTAAGGCGCTACTTCAACATTATTCCATTCAACAGTTTATCGTGATGGGACATAGTGTCGGTGGGGGAATGTCTGTCGTGATTGCCAGTGAATATACTGAACAATGTCGAGGTCTGATCTCCATAGCAGCACAGTATGAAGTGGAAGAACTGACATTATCGGGTATACGTGAAGCCAAAATAGGGTTTGCGCAGCTGGGACAACTTGAACGCTTGGCTAAATATCATGGGGATAAAGCCCAATGGGTTTTGGATGCTTGGACTGAAACTTGGCTCTCACCGAGTTTTCGTCAATGGAACCTCGAGCAATATGTTGGAAAAGTACGGTGTCCAAGCTTGATCATCCATGGAGAACTGGATGAATACGGGACGACAGCACAAGCTCAGAAACTTTTTTCGGGTATACAAGGTGATGCTGAACTAGAGATTTTGGAAGGGCTTCATCACATGCCGCATAAAGAGCAACCCGCATTGGTCACTGCACTGATCTGTGATTTTGTGAATGATTTAAGTTGATATCGAAAGAATGAAAAAAGCCCATCAGATGATGGGCTTTGTTGTTATAAAGAGCGGGAAATCAGCTCTTTCATAATTTCATTGGTACCTGCATAAATACGATTGGCTCGATTGTCGATATAAGCCCGTGCAATTGGATATTCAAGCATATAGCCATATCCACCATGCAACTGCAGACATTCATCCACGACTTTGGAAAACATTTCTGAAATTTTGTATTTAGCAGCGGCTGCAGCGTCAATACCGAGCTGTTCCTCAAGTTGTAGTTCCATACAGCGATCTAGATAAGCTCGACAAAAATCGATCTCAGTACGTAGTTCTGCCAATTTAAAACGGGTGTTTTGGAAACTTGATACGGTCTTGCCAAATGCCTTACGTTCTTTGGTGTATTGAACTGTGTGCGCAAAGGCTGCTTCTGCACCTGCTTGGCAAATAATCGCAACCAACATGCGCTCCCAAGCCAATTCCTTCATCAGCATCATAAAGCCCATACCTTGCATGCCGAGTAAGTTGCTTTTAGGGACGCGGACATTATCAAAGAACAGTTCACAGGTATCCTGACCTTTCATGCCAATTTTGTTTAAAGGTTTGCCTTTACTAAAACCGACGCGATCTGCCTCGACGATAATTAGCGATAAATTAGCTGAGCCTTTTTCACTATTGCCTGTCTTACAGACCACAATCGCCATGTCACATAAATAGCCATTGGTGATAAAGATTTTTGACCCATTAATAATATAGTCATCACCATCTTCTGTAGCGGTTGTGCGTACGGCTTGTAGGTCTGAACCTGTGCCCGGTTCGGTCATTGCAATGGCAGTCACGGTTTCGCCAGATGCCATTTTCGGCAGCCAATGCAACTTTTGTTCTTCATTGCCAAAGTTATGAATATAATTGGCCACGATGTCGGAGTGCAGTGAAAAGCCGGTAGAGGAGTCCATAGCATAGGCCTGCTCTTCAATCAGAATCATGCTATAGAGTCGGTCTACACCATAGCCGCCATACGCTTCGGGCATGGTCGGGCAAAGCAAGCCCATGGCACCGGCTTTATTCCATAAGTCACGGTCAACATGTTGTTGTTTTTCATATTTTTCGATATTGGGCACAACTTCTTTTTCATAAAATTTTCGTACTGTTTCACGAAATGCATCATGTTCTGCATTAAATAATTGACGTGGCAGCATGTTGTTGAGTGGGCGAATCGCTCCAGATTGCATTTTGAATATCCTATTCATTTTTATGGCTTTGTCTCAACTTATAAGATGCAGCGTGTGACTACAATGTGCAGAACATTCAAAAGCAAGAATTGCGATGAAGGATTCGGTCAATCTTTGAAAACACTCCACTTCAATGGGGTGGATGAGTTACACTAGACGGGTTCAACGATTGGGGAAGACAATGACTGATGAAATCAGCTTAGAAGAGCGTAAAGTGATCTACCGTGCACGTCGTGGTTTAAAAGAGATTGATGTTTATTTTGATCCCTACGTCAAAAATTACTATTTACAAGCCGATGCAGCTGAAAAAGACATGTTTGCAGAACTCGTTGCTGCAGAAGATCCAGATTTGTTGGATTGGTTTATGGAAGTTAGTGAACCGCCACGTCCTGAATTAAAAACGTTTATTCAAAAATTAAAACATTACGTTCATGGATAATCGGCAATTCAAACTGAAACGCAGTTTTTTATCGCATGCGTTTCAGTTTTTTATTTTTGCGGTATTGATGACGCTGCTTTATCAGTTACTAACACCCATGCTTTGGGGGATATTTTTTCTCATCGGGCTAGTGGTTTATGTTCTGTTTTTCCGTAAGCATTTACACGTCACCAGTCTAGAATATTTGGATGGAACTGATTGGTCTTTGCAACGACTGAACCGCCCGGTGCAACGCGTTCAAATTAGCCATATTTTGGATCATCAAATGTATATCGTGGTGTATTTTATGCATGCGCGTGCAAAACCGGTGATTATTTGGCGCGATCAATTGTCATTGAAACAGTGGAAATCACTCAAAGTATTGGCCAAAATGATCTAATTGTTAGACAGTCTTATTTTTTAAAATTCAATAAAATACAAATATTTCATTATCTTATCTTGTAGGTAAAATAATCTTGTCTGACAGGATTGGATTTTATTGGCAAAATATTTAAATTGTCAGACAATTTTAAGATGTGTGTTGATTCTCTGCCTATATATTAGCCTTACCAACAGCCGTTAAAGGAAATCATCATGATGATGCCAACTTGGATGTTTCTGGTAATAGCGATTGTGTTAGCAATTGTTATAGGACGACTAGGAACAGTGCTGAAGGAACAGTTAACTCAAAAATAAGCAGTCAAACGCTTTCACAGTTAATAAGTAGCATGTGCCGAACCGTCGCTATGCTACTTTTTTTTGCCTAAAATTTAGTCTTTCTAAAAAATCAGTCAATTGCATTCAGCGTGATTCGTGGCACAGTGTGTCGTTCAAATTAGAGCAAATACTCTTTTATTCATTTTTTGCTTCTGATATGTTTGTCGTGATGGACATAAACACAATTATAGAGGACAGGAAAATGTCGAGCGTCCAAAAAATATGCCAGGGTGTGGCAGTTGTAGCAATAACAAGTACATTATTCGCGGGTTGTTCGCAGGTTGTAAAAACCGGTGCTAATGTTGCACTCGGATTTACCGAAAAACATATTGTGCCACCCATTTTAGCCATGGAAGATGCTGAAATGGTGTGTAATTCAGGTAATTCATTAACTCCAGCCATTATGGCCACTAAAGATATGGGCGCAGACCCAACACGTGTGGCAGTGTTGATGTATTCAGCAGCAGGGATCTGTGCAGAACAAAAAGCCTTGGATGCAGAGTTACGCTATTTACGTGCATCTAAAGCCAACCAAGTGACTGAAGCACAGGATGCCCGTGTTGAGCAAAAGCGTTGGGCGGCACTTGCGGCACAGCGTCAATATACCGGCTATCAATTATTTCAAGATCGTTTTGAAAAGAAGTATAAGAAAAGTCTAGGTGAAGGCTGTCCAAAAATGAACAGCGACATTGACCAAACAGTGTATATGTTGGGAATGTTAAGTGGCTTACAGGCCATGACCAATGATATTAACTCGGGTGGGGCGGTAAACGTTCCAAAAGACATTGCTGCGATCGTTGAACGCGGTATGGTGTGTCTGAATAATGAAAAATTCTGGGGCGCACCAAATGCAACCCGCGCTGTGATCTGGACGTTATTGCCGGGTGCAGGAGATGGAAAACCTGATCCATACCAGACCTTAAAACAATCCGCGCAAATTGGTGAGCAAAAAGGCGTAAGACTGTCACATGCGTTATATGCAGTTGCTGCACAAGCCAGTGGCGATGATGCGAAAATCCGTGATGCCTTACGTACCTTTGCACAAGCGCGTAGCGATGAAAAACCTGTTAATCCACAATTTAAGCTTATCGACAGTATGGCTGAAAGCATGGTGAAAGGGATTTCAGATCGTTATTGGACTGAACATACAGGCGTTCGTACCGGTGATGATGGTATGGAACATTTCTGGGATGAAAGTGCCAATAGTTCAGAACTCGATGATTTGTTTAGTGGAGAAGCTGAAAGCAGTGGTGCTACAGAAACGAGTGGCGCTGCAACAAATTAATAAAGCATGTAGTCCAAATGTGAGGTACAGGAGGAGCGAAAATGAAAACACAATTTTTAATTCCGAAAATTGTCTTTCTTGCCGTATTCGTTTCGATCTGTGCCTCGCTACAGGTATTTAAAGACTATTTTATCTACTGGCAAGATGATTTATTTCATGACTTTTGGCGCTTATGGACGGCCCATTGGGTTCATGTTGGTTGGATTCATTTTGCTTTAAATATGTTGGCCTTTATCTGCTTACCGTTTATTTTTCCAAGAGTTTCAATATGGCACTTTGTTGCCATCTTATTGATTTTATCCCCTTTAATCAGTCTAAGTTTCTATTTTTTCCTTCCCGATATTGAAGCCTATGCAGGATTATCTGGTGTCTTGCATGGCGCCTATGTTGCGGTCGCTTGCGTACATTTAATGTATAAGCGGGAGCGAAATTTTGCAGCCTTTGTCCTCTTGCTGATTTTGGCAAAATTGGTGTGGGAAAATACCGTAGGGAATACCGGAACGGCAGAATTAATAGGAAGCCCCGTTTTAGTCGAAGCCCATTTATTGGGGGTGATTTGGGGCATTGTCATCGCCGTGTTTTATCTTATTGGTAATTATTTCTGGGATCGCTAACGCACTTTAGGTGATTGGGTTGACAAAAAAAACCGAAAAGAAAATACATATTGTCATTTTAATGTTTTGAATATTGATGCAAATTTAAACGTAATAATAAAACAGTTAGGTCAGGGAAAGGAACTTCTCGAGCCGATAAGGAAAAGGATGCTTAGCCCCTCTAGGCTCCAAAATAAAAAATAGGAAGACTCATGCAAAATGATACACAAAACAGATCCGGCATCGTCGGGCTGTTAAGGTATGTCTGGACAGAATGGATTTCGACTCTAGTCGTGTTGATCTTGCTTCTGCTTACATTGATTATCGGGACAGGGGAGATGATTCATGGTCAGCTTCTGCGTACTGGTGAGCGTTTGTATGGTAATGAAAGCATTGGGATGCAGTATTCATTTTTACGTGCAGAACCGACCAAGCCAGATTGTGACCGCCACCCAGATGTAGAAAAAATGGTGCAAACGCAAATGAAAGCCAATGCGGCTGACGAATTTGCTGACATTTTTGGTACAGCATCTGAATCCGATGTACGTGCATCGGTCATGGCAGGTGTACAGCAATGTGAAGAAAAATTCCAATTTTATGACAAAGCAAAAGCTTATTTAGATGAGCATCCAAGTATTCGTACTTATCGTGCGATTGAGACGACATTCTTTGGCATCTTTAAATTTGGTTCTGAAAACCGTGTATTGATTCTTTTATTGATGGTCTTGGTATCTGCCATTACCGCTTCAGTGAAGTTCCATCATATTGGTCTACGTGCGCCAACTACACGCTTGGATTATAAAGTTTATGCTTTATTCATGGCGATTGGTAATGGTCTATTAACTTTCTCGGTATATAGTCAGTTTAATTCAGTCCTAAATTCTGGGGTGAAATCGACCACAGAAACCTTGGCGGTATATTGGTTGTGGTTAGCCTTGTTTGGTATTGTCACGCTCATCAGTATTTATCAGTTCTTTAAACCACCTGCTGCGAAAGAGCCGGGTCCAGGGAATATTGGTTTTGCGCTATTGAGTGTACCGTTGTATGCCTTTATGGCGATTATTACGGGTGTAGCATTTACCTTCTTTATGGACTACCCAATGGGTCAGGGGATTTACCTCGGACAATTGGTCGAATTCTCTGGGATTTTCCTAAACCTTGCACTGTTTATTTGGGCCGGGATGTTATTGACCCAAACGCGCGTGATGGATTTGTTCTTGGGGATTTTACGTCCATGGAACTTAGCACCTGAGACTTTGACGTGGTTAATTCTGATTGCCGCGGCTATTCCAACTGCTTATACCGGCGCTTCCGGGATCTTCGTTGTAGCAGCCGGTGCAATTATTTATAAAGAAGTGTGGAACTCTGGCTCTCGTCGTCAGTTCGCACTCGCTGTATCTGCAATGTCAGGTTCCTTAGGTGTGGTCATCCGTCCATGTCTATTGATTATCCTGATCTCGATGCTTGATAGCCGCCATGTGACGTCAGATGAGCTATTTGATCACGGTATCTATGTGTTCTGGCTCACAGCATTCTTGTTCTTGGGAATTTCACTGTTCTTGGCAGAAACACGTTTCCGTGTGGCATCGCCGAAAGTGGCTATTCCGGGCATGCTGAAAGCGTTCATTCCTGTGATTCCGTATATCGTACTGACCTTGCTTGTCATTGCTTTCTACAAGTACGGTTTAGATACACAAATGGATGAGTTCACCGCACCTGTGGTTCTACCGATTATTCTGATTGTTTACATTATGTTTGATCGTTGGTTTGCAGATCGTTTTACTTCGCAAACTGTAGATGTACATGAACAACTCAGCTTACAACATGAGCAAAGTTCTGAGTTCATGCGTGAACATGGTGGACATGGGGCTAACCGTCGTGGTTTCGGTAGTTCAATTTGGTTTGCTTCTTCAGAAACAGTTGGACACATTGGCGCATTAATTATCTTAATGGCCTTGTCGGCAAGTGTCGGCGGTTTGATTGAACGTACAGAAATCGTTGAATTATTACCAACGCATTTGGGCAATATCTATATTTCATTGGCCTTTATCGCATTGTTGTTGGCGATTATTGGTATGACGACAGATCCATTCGGGGCAGTGATTTTGGTTGCAGCAACGATTGCACCAGTCGCTTATGAAAATGGTATCCATCCGATTCACTTCTGGATGATCGTTTTGGTTGCCTTTGAGCTCGGTTATGTTTCGCCACCTGTAGCGCTGAATCACTTATTGACACGACTCTCCGTCGGGGATGAAGAGGTACGGGCAGCAGATGCAGAAGCAAAAGCCCAATACACCAATTTCTATTATCGCTATGAACGTTGGATTTTACCGATCCTTGTATTGTTCCCAGCTTTGGTGATCGTGACTTATGCTCCTTATATTCTGAAACTGTTTGGTTGGTACCAATAAGTTCGCAGTGAGCCATTAAAAAAGCACCTTCGGGTGCTTTTTTTATTGAATAAGGGGCTGTGCGTTTGAAGGTAAATGAATGGATATTTATGACTTTTTAAACTTATTTTGTAGGAACGGACTACATAGCAAAATCGCTAAAAATATAAAAGCAAAACCGAATAGGCTGTAAATATCTGGCAATTCTTGCCACAGTGCAAAGCCCCAAATACCCGCAAAAATAATCGCGATATAGTTCACGGGGCCAATTTGACCTGCGGGTGCAAGCTTATAGGCATTGGACATAAAAATTTGACTGATATTGGCCAAAAGTCCCGCTGTAATCAGAAAAGCTAACTCCTTTAAACTATAAGGACGCCAGAGCCAGAGCATCGGGATCATCGATATGAGCGTGCCAATAAAGCAGAAATAAAACACGATGCGTTCAGGTGGTTCAGTTGCAGTAAGGGCACGGACAGTGACAAATGCCATGGCTGCCAAGAAGCTTGCGGTTAGTCCGATCAGTGATAACTGATTGAACATTCCTGCATCGGGCTTTGCGACGAAGAGGACGCCAATCAAACCAATGACTGCGGCAATGAGCATACTCAGGGTCATTTTTTCTTTTAAAAATAACCATGCAATTAAGGGGATGAAGATCGGCGAGGAATAGGTGAAGACCATGGCATTGGAGAGTTTTAAGTGGGCAATGGCATAAAAAAAGCCATACATTGCCACCAAGCCTACAATTGAACGCCATGTATGCATCCACAATTTTTCAGTTCTAAAAAATGTGCTGCCCTTTTGTAGGATCAAAGGTAGAAAGATCAATAAGCCAACCGCATTGCGAAAAAATACGATGGTGGCATTATCTACTGTGTGGGATGCGTAGCGTATACAAACCCCCATGATGGAAAAAAGCAGCGCTGATAGCATGAGAAAGCCAATTGCTTTGGGGATATTTTGTGGTGTAGTAGTGGACATAACAAAAAGGCTAGAAAATCTGATGATATTCTAGCCTATAAGTACGCATGGTGTAGCAGAAGTCGGTTATTTTGCTTGTTGTGCTAACTGTGCTTCGAGTAATTTAATTTGTTCTTCTTTCAGTTTAATCAGCTCATCTGCATCAGAATGCTGCTGTTTTAAACTTTGCTCCTGATCATTCAATTGTTGTTGAATGTCATCTAATTTGGCAATTTCCTCTTTGGCTAAAGAGGCATTTTCAGGTACAGCTGCATCTAAAATGTCTTCTTCGACCAATTTAAGGGTTTCAGTCTCTGCGACAGGGACTGATGCTTCAGTTTCAGATTGGACTGGGACTGCAACAGGCGGTTTAGCCGGTGCAGCGACCATTTCTTCTTGAAGCGCAGATTTATCTGCTGTACTGCTGCTTAACCATTGATATGCAAAAAAGATAGCAATCAATAACGTTAAGCCCCCAATGATTCCAACTAACAATTTTGGATTATGTCTTTGATCTTCTGTCATTGCTTGACCTTAATTTTTATTTAGGCTGACGTGGCTTAAATTGGATCACACCGATATCGTCTGGCACGGCGGGTTGTTCAGGTTGATCGACATGAGTCGGTCGATTTTCACTGTAACCACAATCAATGCATTCGATCCATTCGTCTTCGCCAGAGGTCAGCATGACAACCCGGTCCACCGCTTGGCATTTTGGACATTTTGCACCTGCAATGAAGCGTCGTTTAATGGTCATCATACTTACCTTGAATCTAACTAAGGTCCCTAGTTTAAGCGTTTTTAGATGCGTTCGTCCAACCTTGATGACGCAGCAAAGCATCTATTTTTGGCTCGCGTCCGCGGAAATTGATAAATGCGTCAAGTGCCGTATCTTTTCCGCCAACTGCTAGAATAAATTGTCTAAACGACTTGCCAGTCGAAGTATTAAAAATTCCTTCATTTTCGAATCGGTCGAAGGCATCACTTGCCAAAACCTCTGCCCATTTGTATGAATAATAGCCAGCAGCGTAACCACCTGCGAAGATATGACTGAAACCATGTTGGAAACGGTTGTACGAAGTGGTGGGTGCAACTGCATATTTTTGACGAATATCATCTAAGGTTTTTTGGATGCCTGCAGCGTCCAAAGCAGGGTTGACCTTATGGATATTTAAGTCAAACATGGCAAATTCAATTTGACGTAAAGTTTGCATCCCAGACTGGAAGAAACGTGCATCTTGCAGTGCTTTTAGCAGATCGGCTGGTAAAGTTTGTTTTGATTCGATATGTTCACTGAGTAAATCTAAACTTTCTTGATCCCAAGTCCAAAATTCCATGAATTGACTTGGTAGCTCTACTGCATCCCACGCCACGCCATGTGTACCAGCCACAGCAATATTATCGACTTCAGTGAGCATGTGATGTAAGCCATGACCAAATTCGTGGAACAACGTCGTTACTTCATCATGGGTAAGTAAAGCAGCTTGCTCACCGACAGGTGGGGTAAAGTTGCAGACCATGTAGCAAATTGGTTTTTGCAGACCATTTTCAGTTTGCATGCGTGAACGGAAGCCGCTCATCCATGCGCCGCCACGTTTACCGCTTCGTGCATACAGGTCAAAGTAGAAACCGCCAATCACGCTGCCTTGATCTTCAAGTTCAAAGTAACGTGCATCGGGATGCCAAACAGGAGCTTCACGCTCGATCACATTGATACCATAGAGGCGATTTACAATGCTGAACAAGCCTTGAATAATTTTAGGTGCAGGGAAGTAGGGCTTCAGGTCTTCTTGTGACAAATTAAACTGTTTAACTTTGAGTTTTTCTGAATAGAAAGTGGCATCCCACGGTTGCAACTCAGTGATACCGTCTTGCGCTGCAATGGCTTTCAGTTCAGCGATTTCTTTCTCTGCTGGCGCACGCGCATGTTCTGCCAATTCAATCAGGAACTGATCTACAGTTGCCACATCGGGTGCCATTTTGCTTGCTAAAGACAATTCGGCGTAGTTGTTAAAACCAAGCAGGCTAGCCATTTCCTGACGTAGTTTCAAGATTTCTTCCATGACCGCTGTATTATCAAATTCAGCAGAGTCTGCCTGATCAGAAGCACGTGTGGTATAGGCTTTATAGAGTGCTTCACGCACTTCGCGGTCTTCTGCATAGGTCATAATGGCAATATAAGACGGGAAGTCGAGTGTGGCTACAGCCTGTTCGAGTTCGCGTTGCTGACCATATTGTTTCAGAAGTTCAATACTGCCTTGAGGTAGTCCTTTGAGCTGCGCTTCAGTTAAAGGTTTGAAGTAGGCTTGGGTGGCATCCAATACGTGATTGGAAAAGTCTGATGATAACTGTGAAAGTCGTGCAGAGATTTCTGCATAGCGTTTTTTCGCTTCACCTTCTAAGGCTACGCCTGAAAGTTTAAAATCTCGTAACGCAAGTTTAATCGCGCTTTGTTGTGCTGCAGGAAGCGTGTCAAATACACTGTTGTCATGTACATGCTGATAGGTTTGATACAACGCTATATGTTGACCTAGCTGTGTATAGTACTCACTCAGGCTGGGTAACAAAGCCTGATACAGCTCACGGGTTTCCGCGTTGTTCATCACAGCATTTAAGTGTGACAACACGCCCCAAGCTTCGCTCATATTATTTTCTAGGCGATCAACTTGTTCTAAGGTATTCAGTTGTTGCTGAATCGAATCAGGGACTTCTGTTAATTCATTGAGAAATTGCTGACCTTGTTGAATGGCGCTTTGAATTTTTTCTTTGAGTTGATCTAAGGTAATTTGATCAAATTGAGGAACGGGCAAAGTTGCCTTTTCTAAAGTCATATTTTCTACTTCATATAAATCCTGAGTTATTTATAGATGTAGGGTTTGTTGCGGGTTAAATCAAGGTTTATATTTTTATTCTTTATTATGAAATAAAAAGCCTACATGTAATGCAGGCTTAATGATGAATTAACAATCAGGATCAATCACAAAATTTGTTTGATTGAATTTCTGCCACGAGCCTGTTGCCGCACCATCAACCACTAAAATAGAAATAATTCCCCAGTCGACTAAAACCCCGAGAAGGGTTGTAGGGTCAAACGTTTTTGTAGGAACGACTGTAATCGTTTTACAGCCTGTTTTTTCAGCCTTTAAAACATAGTTTTCTTTCTTTTTAAAAGTATAAACAGCATTGTTTTTACCCATATACTCTTCATTTACATAGAGTTTTGCATCGGCATCGTTACTACGAATGTTGACCGTTTGAGATGAACCATTAAACATGGTTGCACACCCTGTGCTGAATAAAATTGAACATGTTAGTAGTACAGTAAATATTGTTTTCATAATAACCGCCGTTAAAAGACGGCTAGAAGATAGAAATATTGGTTGAAATATCAAACATTTAATTTTAGTTTTAGAATCAAAAAGAGCGCCGAAGCGCTCTTGATTTAAACCTTAATCCGCAGATGATTTTGCATTGGATTTTTTCTTTTTCGGTTTTGATTTTTTCTTCACTTTATCTTTAGCCTTCGCTTCAGATTTGCTTGCAGATTTTTTAGCAGGCTTTTTACCGAATGAACTGGGCTTAGATTTCGATTTTTTGCGTCGTATGGGCTGTTCTCCATCTTCAGCAGCGTTGGTTTTACGTTCTAAAAAGACTTCTTCTTTGGCTGTAGGTTTTGCAACACGAGGGGCACGCGCGCGAATAGCACGACCTGCATGGCTCAATTGTTGAATCAATTCAAAGTCGATTTTGCGCTCTTCTAGATTCACACCAGCGACTTTAATTTTCACTTCATCGCCGAGACTGAAAACTTGACCTCGAGATTGACCAATTAAGCTCTGACTCGGTTGGTCATAGACAAAGAAGTCATCACCCAATTGGCTGACGTGGATCATGCCATCAACATATAAGTCTTTGAGCGTTACAAACAGGCCAAATTCAGCAGTCGCACTGATGGTGCCGACAAACTCTTCACCCAAATGCTGCTGCATGTAATGGCACTTCAACCATGTAGTGACAGAACGAGAAGCTTCATCTGCACGGCGCTCGGTCGCAGAGAAGTGTTCACCCGCATCATCCAGCGAAGCGCCAGAAATTGGGTAAGGTTTTTTCTTCAATTGTGCTTTGATGGCACGGTGAAGTAACAAGTCTGGATAACGACGGATTGGAGAAGTGAAATGTGTATACGCTTCGTAGGCCAAACCAAAGTGACCTGCATTGTTCGCGCCATAATAGGCTTGCATCATTGAGCGGAGTAAAACCGCATGAATGCTTGGAGCATCAATACGGTCTTTGGTGGCATCAATCACGGCTTGATAGTCGGCCTGAGTTGGCTGTTCAGGGAATGGCAGACCCAATAACTTCACAAAATCACGAACCTTTTGAATGCGTGAGAACTCAGGTGGCTCATGCACACGGTACAGCATCGGAATTTCATTTTTTAATGCATATTCTGCCGCTGCGACGTTTGCCAGCAACATACATTCTTCAATCAGTTTGTGTGCATCATTACGGCTACGCGGTAGGATTTCATTAATACCGCCAAGCTCATCAAAGGTCATATAGGTTTCAACGGTTTCAAATTCCATCGCGTGGCGTTCAGCACGTAAGCCTTTCAACACTTGATACAATTGGAATAGGGTATTGACCGATTTACGTACATCACGGTCGTCAGGAATGGCTTGACTATTACCCTCAAAATATTCGGCCACTTGGGTATAAGTCAAACGAGCTTTTGAATGCATTACACCCGGATAGAATTCAAACTTAGTAACACGACCCGCGCGAGATAAGTTTAAATCACAGACCATACATAAACGGTCTACGTGTGGGTTCAAAGAACATAAACCATTCGACAGCGCTTCAGGCAACATCGGCAATACAAAATGAGGGAAGTACACCGATGTACCGCGCTCTTGAGCTTCGTCATCGAGCGGTTTACCCGGACGTACATAATGGCTGACATCGGCAATTGCCACCACAACGCGATAACCACCACCCGGACGTTTTTCCGCATACACGGCATCATCGAAGTCGCGTGCATCTTCACCATCAATGGTGACAAGTGCTAAATCACGTAAATCGACACGACCTTCACGGTCTTGTTCTGATGGTTCTTTAAAGCTGTCGGCTTCTTGTTGTACCGCTTCAGGGAATTCGTAAGGTAAACCAAACTCTAAAATGGTTTGTGGAATAATAATTTCAGTGTCTACTTTATCTGCCATCGACTGAACAATATGACCTGTCGCAAATTCTTCTTTGGTTGGGTAGCTGTCAATCGCAATACGTACAGAGTCGCCGAGTTTGACTTTGGCATGCTCGATTAATTCTTTTTCTAAAGTAATCGGTTGGTGTGCATTAGGATTTGCCGGCTGAATAAAATATTCACCTTCATACTCAGACACTTTACCAATAATTTCTTTGACACGATGCTGTAGAACTTCAGTAATAAAGCCCCAAGCTTTACCTTTACGGTCAACTGAGGTTTGGCGTACCTTGACGCGGTCACCATTAAAGACCTGACGTAACTCGCGCTCAGGCAATAATAAGTCATCTTCACCGCTAATGCTGGCTGTACCCAGACCTTTAGAGTTGATATAGACCGTTGCTTCATGAGTCGGTTGCTCAGCTGCAAGCTGGAACTTAAATCCATCTTTCATCAACTGACCATCTCGAACCATCGCAATCAGACGATGACTCAGTGCATCAATACTTTTTTGATCGGCAATTTCAAAATGTTCTACAAGATCGGCATGCGACATTGCAGTTTTCAGTTGTTCAATCGTCTCTTGAATTAGAGTACGGCTTGGAATTGGATTGTCATAACGTTCGGCTTCAGCTTTTGCTTCAGGGTCGACCCAGTTTTTCATATGTATTTGGCTTCAAATCAGAAGATTAGGATTAGCATAAGTCATGCAAGCAGATACTGCACGCAATTGATTGCAATAAAGTGTTTTATACCGATATTTTATAAGGTTTAAAGCTGAAATGTAGGGGACAGCAGTGTGCGCTGAACTAATTTTGCACTAATTTTTTGAAAATCGTTTAAAAAATATCTAATTGAGTAAAAAAATGAAAAAAATATAACGACTGTGCTTGCAGTCGTATCATGATCTTTGTATTATGGCGGCACGTTACGGTGAGATGGGTGAGTGGCTGAAACCACATCCCTGCTAAGGATGCATACGGGCAACTGTATCGAGGGTTCGAATCCCTCTCTCACCGCCACGATTTACTTATGTCGCGCTCATAGCTCAGCTGGATAGAGCACTTGGCTACGAACTAAGGGGTCGGGAGTTCGAATCTCTCTGAGCGCACCAATAAGTAAATCTGAAAACGTAGTCTTTTAAGACGACACAAGTTACGCGCTCATAGCTCAGCTGGATAGAGCACTTGGCTACGAACTAAGGGGTCGGGAGTTCGAATCTCTCTGAGCGCACCAACTTGAACAAATTACCGCACATGTTGCGGTTTTTTTGTGCTTGTGATTTATCGTTTTGATATAGCTGTCTTTTGTCTTTTGTCTTTTGTCTTTTGTCTTTTGCTTGGATTGTATAAAAAAAATCTTTTGTCATAAGACAACCCATCAGTAAATTTGATTTTGCTTTTTTCAGCAGATAAACCCTCATTTCAGATGTTCATGGCGATGCATTTTTTAAAGCTAGATAAAGAAAAAGTTGGGTGAGTTAAAGCCGCGATTCAATGATGGCGATAGATTTGTTATCTATCTTGAGCATTTATACGTGAGTATTGCTAAGTTTAAATTCCAAACTTGTGATGCAAAAGCCATTAAAAAAGTAAATCTAGCTGATTTTTAGCGTGTTTAAAGGGTAATTGTTTATTTGCTGTGCGTTTGGTTAAATTTATATGAAAAAGCTCTTAACAAAAAATAAAAATCACGTATAATGAGCCTCATCAAGACGTCGCGCTCATAGCTCAGCTGGATAGAGCACTTGGCTACGAACTAAGGGGTCGGGAGTTCGAATCTCTCTGAGCGCACCAACTTGATCAAGATTGAAAAAACCGCACATGTTGCGGTTTTTTTGTGTCTGAAATATAGCTAAAAACAATAAATTCAGCTCATCACTCGAGGTTCTAACTTAACTTCTGTTTAACTTTGAGTGCAAAGACGGTATTGCCCCCTAAAGCCGGCAACATGTCGTGATACGGCATACTGCGCATAGCACGAAGTAAAAACGGTGCTTTGTCATCAATCTTCATCGCACTGGTCAATTGTAATAACGACCCTTGTTGTAAGGGACGAATATGCATGGCACCTCGGACAAACTTTAAGTCCCCACCTGTCGCGGTGTATTGATTTTGCAGTAAGTCTGGGTAGTTAAAACGCATTTTAAAATCAAAGGGAATATTGATCACGCCTAAACCCACCGAAATTTTATAGTCGGCATCCATGAGGTGCGGATTAATTTTCTGCACTTGCATATGTTTAACTTGTCTTGGAAATAAGTGCTTGAACGAAGACACATTAATCCAGCGCTGTAAGCTCGAAGGCTCTTGTGCATAATATTGAAAACTGGTGCTAAAGCGCATCACTTCATAGTTTTGCCCAAAGGGAACGCGCTGCGCTGTCAAAATAAAGGACACGGGTTCTTTCGAGCTTTGACTTAATTGAGTGACCTTGTCGAGTTGAGAGGCATTTAATTTGTGTTCAGGCAATTGATTTGCAGCGAGAGTTTCACTACTAAAGGCTTTAAATCGGCGCTGTAATGATTCGAGTAAAAAACCATTGGTTCCCGCAGGAATCCCTAATTTGGCATCGGGTAAGGCATTTAATATTTTGCTAAACAAAAAACCTTTGGGCTGATTTAAATCGCCCCATTGGGTCACACTAATCAAGGTGTGTTGTGCGTCAATCTCAAACCATTCAATTTTCCCAGCCCCAAAGGGCACCGGTGCTTGTAGAACCAAACTATTAATGCTGTTGTGATCAATTTGGTGCTGCATCACCACGGTTTCTTTAAAGTTTAAAACCGGAATCGGTGTCGGGATATGGATACGATATTCAACTTGGCTGGTTGAACCTTGCTGTTGCAAAACCTCAGCAGATTTTAGCGTGGGAAATAAGCCGGCGTAGTTTGGATAATTACTGAGTAATCTGGCCACATTTTTGCTGTTGGTTGGGACAACCACAGCGGCACTTTGAAATTTACCAACGACTTTTTGACCTGCTTTCATCGTGGGCAGACTAATCTGCTGTGAGGGATGCGCAAAAATCACGATGTGATCACCGGCAAGATTGGCCAAGGCTTTGGCATTGCCATTAAACAAGTCCAAACTACTAGGAATCTGGGGTTGCCATTGAACGAATTTGGCCCAACTGGTCGATATGCTCAGTCCACTCAGAAACACTAGCACTATCATTATTTTTGTTATCTGCATGTCACATCCTGCGTATGCAATCTTTTATTTGTTGCTGTTTTTAACGTATTTCTAGATGGAAGGGAAGTAGTGAAGTGTTACAACCGACCATTAAAAAGCATGAAGCAAGTTTGAATTGTGGTGTAGTATTTAGCGCAATTCATTTTTAAATATTCATACGCTTATGTCTGAGAATCTACCTGCATTATCGCTGCGCTATTTTTTAAATCTAGAAGAATCACAGGATGGTTTTGCACTAGCTACTTTTGGCAAAAAGCAATTTACGCGTTTTTTAACGCCAGCCATTAGCCTTGGGATTATCATCTGGGGTTTTTACTTGGGTGTAGATGGCGTCGGTGCATACTATGTTGGGCTGGGTGCTTTCTTTTTACTTCTTCAAGGCATCATGCGTTATTGGTTTTTACCGATGATGTTTAAACGCCAGTTTGTAAAATACCAATTAGGCAAAAGTGAACAAGGTATTGATTTATTTCAAGACTATGCAGAAATTCATGCCAATGGTCGTAAGAATGTCTTCCATTATGCTGAAGTGGCAAATTTTGCTGAAGGCAAATTGACCTATATGCTTGAACTGAAAAATAAAACCGTGATTGTTGTTCCGAAAAGTGCATTTAAAAATACTGCGGACCAAGCGATTTTTACCAATACTTTTCAGCACTAAGACAATCTATTCATAACAAAAGAGGGAGTAGTATGCAGTCACGTCCATCTAAAATTGTTTGCGTCGGTCGTAGTTATGCAGATCATGCCAAAGAATTAGGCAATGCAATTCCTGACCGTCCTGTACTTTTTATGAAGCCGCCAAGTGCATTAACCGCATTAGACCAAGGCATCTCATGGAATCCTGCATGGGGCAGTTGCCACTATGAATGCGAATTAAGTTTACGTATTGATCGTCCTTTATCGGCTGAAACTGATCCTCTCAAAGCCTTAGAAGCAGTTGGAGCTGTGACTTTGGGCCTAGATCTGACTTTGCGTGATCTACAAGATGACTTAAAGAAAAAAGGTCAGCCGTGGGAACGTGCCAAAGCTTATGATGGTTCTTGTATCCTTGCGGATTGGGTCGATGTCCAAGAGGTGGTTCAAGATTGGAAAAATGTGCATTACACCTTGCATGTCAATGATGCACTGCGTCAAAACGGTGATACTGCATTGCTAATTTTTGATGTGGGTACATTACTGGCCGATATTAGCCAAGTGTTTAGTCTTGAAGCGGGTGATGTGGTCATGACAGGTACGCCTGCAGGTGTCGCGGCACTACAGTCAGGTGAGCAGTTGAAAATGACCCTAAAAGGAAAAAATCAGGATTATATCTGGACAACCTTTGTCAAATAAACTGTGAACGAAATACAAAAAAGGCTGCTTAATGCAGCCTTTTTTTGATTGATTTATTCAGTGCTACTTGATGGCGGTGGCTCATTGGGTTGTAATGGACCAGTGTCTTTCCATGTTTCATAGGTGTCGGCCATATGCTGTGAGTCGGTGTCTCCCAATGCACCTGCTTTGGCATACCATTGTCGCGCTTTTTTACCATCTCGAATATCATAATGATAATAATGTGCCATTTTCATCGCCGCGTCAGCATCTTGCCCTTGTTCTGCGGCATAGCTTAAATATTCAGCTGCTTTGTCGGGTGTTGAGGAAGGATGTTCAGAAAAATAATGTTGATTTCCCAAGACTTTGATCGCTTCGACATTCTTTTGTTTGGCAGCTTTTTCATACCAAATTTGCGCTTGGTGCTTATCTTGAATTAAGCCTTTTCCCGTGTCGTACATCCAACCAACGGTATATTCAGCAGCAGGATCATGAGTCTTTTTTGCAAGGTCTAGCACCCAGTGTGCAAGGAAAATATTGCCATCTTGCTGCATCTTTCGAATCACTTGATCTGCATGTGGGTTGCCTTGATAGGCTTGAGTCATCAACCATGCGAATGCGTCCGTAGTGCCTTGATCCGCAGCAGCTTTGTACCAATGTACACTTTGTTCGATATTTTGTTCTGTGCCCGTTCCACTGAGGTATAAATCACCCACTTTCATTTGTGCGGTCACATCGCCCGTTTGAGCGGTTTTGAGTGCAGATTTAAATTCACGCTGTTCTTTGGAACTACAAGCCATTAAAAATACGGCAGATAAATACAGCGCTAAAATGGTTTTTTTATTCATTTGAAATGGAATTATTATCATTTTTCGTAGATTTTTTGATCTTAGCGGATTGTTGAATCACTTTATAGAGATACTGTGGGCTAAATTTAAACAAATTTAGGGCTTTAAGGTAGATTTCCTAAACTGATCTGGGGTGCAAAGCATCCATTTTTTAAACATATTTATAAACGCCGAGGCATTGGCATAACCAAGTTCTAAGGCAATATTTTCGACGGTTTGGCCTGCGTTGAGCATGGACATGGCTTTCATGACTTTGAGACGTTGTCGCCATTCATGCAGGGACATCCCAAGTTCTTTTTGACAATAACGCGCTAGAGTACGTTCCGTCATATTTATCCGCTTTGCCAATTGCTCAAGCGCGCTCTGATCTGCAGGATGTTGATGTAAATAATCAAGCAGTTGTTTGAGGGCAGGGTGTTCCGAATGCGGTAAATAACTACTGACCAATTTGGCTTGATGCAGTTGATCTAAGATCACATGAAGCAAGCGTTGATATTCGTCCGTATTTTCCATGAGGTCGGCTTGTTGGTGTAAGAGACGCAAATGGCTGAAGATCGCGGTGACTAATGGTGAGCTGAGTAAAATCCCCGGTTGTTTCGGTAAGTGAGTACATAGCGATTCATGTACATATAAGGTTCCATGTGAAACCGCTGTACGATTTAAACCACTATGTTCTAAATGTGGGGGAAGCCAGATGCCATAAGGCGGTGGGGTAATATAGTCAATCTGATTGATGTTCACTTCCATTACGCCATTAAAGGCATAGACAAACTCGCCCCAAGCATGTCCATGAACGGGATAAACAGACAGTGCAGGATCGTCACGAAAACTGATCCACAGTGCTGCTTGAATTTCATCGTTGGTGGGAAGTTGTTGCAACTGCGTATGATCTGCACGAGCTTTATGACGCATGAAAAATTTTGCCTGAATAAGAAGATCACTTGTCTATTTTGAAGTATATATTTTATTTCTGACAGTTCTATAGTGTTGCTTATCGTATTGTCGAGTAAATAGTGTGGAACAGCGTAAGGCGCTAGATGCAAAAGCTTCTGGTTTGATGATTATTTTGTGCATGATTTTAGGGATTCAACAGGTCATTTTGAAATTGGCCGCGGTTGATATTGCGCCGATCATGCAAATTGCCATCCGATCGGGTTTGGCTGCGCTGTTGGTCTTTCCACTGATTCGTCTTAAGCCGGGGACACATTTATATACTCGAGAATACTTGCTGCCGGGTATCTGGTTGGCGTTTTTATTTTCAGCCGAATTTATTTTAGTGGCAGAATCCCTGCGCTATACCTCTGCATCACATACCGTTGTCTTGCTCTATACCGCACCGATATTCGTGGCACTAGGTTTACATTGGAAGTTGCCTGAAGAAAAGCTTACAGCGATCCAATGGGGCGGTATTTTTATTGCCTTTTCAGGAATAGTACTGTCGTTTATGGGACGTGAAAGTAGTACTACAGTCAACACTCAAGCCCTGTTGGGTGATGCGATGGCATTACTTGCTGGGGTGATGTGGGCCTTGACCACCATTTCATTAAGACTCACCAAACTCTCTGATGCACCTCCGACTCAGACCTTGTTTTATCAGTTGGTTGGTGGTTGTGTATTTTTATTACCCGTGACGTGGCTGACAGGACAAATGACTGTACATTGGACGGTGTTGTCCATCAGCAGTATGATTTTTCATGTGCTCATTATTTCATTTTTTAGCCTGATGCTTTGGTTTTGGCTGTTAAGTAAATATCTGGCCAATGGTCTGGGCGTTTTTTCATTCCTTACCCCAATCTTTGGACTGGTCTTTGGCGTATTGATCTTAAACGAAACGGTTGAACTGAATTTTATCTTGGGGACGGCCTTAGTAATGGTCGGAGTGATGACGGTAACCTTGCATCGATGGTTAGCTAAATTGATGGGACGTCAGTGCACAGCGATCTAAGATTATGTATAAATAAAAAAGGAGAGCTATGGCTCTCCTTTTTTATGTACGGTTATTTTTCTTCAAAAATAGTCGCAAGCGGTATCGAGAGTTTGGCCGCAAGATAATCATCAGATTCGACCAATTGCGGCCCAATTTTTTCCATCCAAAAATCATCTGGATCGACGCGACCTAAATCTTGCCGTTTAGGGAGCGGATAGGGCAGCTTACTGTAAAAACTCCAAAAGTCCACTTGGGTTAAATTACGAACTAAAACATAATGATCATCATCTGTACGTTTAATCAGGTGTTGCTCTTCAAACAATAAAATATAGCTTGGCAGGCGGCCGATTTCGTCACGCCCTAAAACCTCAAGTGCTTCTTTTTCTGTCACGCTCTGACCGAGTTTTTGCTTTTTATAAAATAATTCAAGCAAATCCATCAACATAATCACAGGATGGCGTTTTTGGTCGTTGCCTGAATTGAAAGCTGTCAGTGCATAACTAATTTCTACCCCAATCAGCACGATATTCCATGAAAGGAATATCCAAAGCAGGAAAATTGGCACCGCAGCAAATGCACCATAAACGATTTGATAACTGGTGAAATTTGACATGACAAAACCAAAGAGGTTTTTGAGTAATTCAAATACCACGGCACTAAAGACACCCGCGATCAGCGCCGCCTTAATCGGCACACTGCGGTTGGGAATCGTCCAATACAGAATGAAAAAACCTAAAATGGTCAATGAAAAAGACAAGATCCACAGCAGAAAAGCCCCATCCAGTTCATAGCCGGCAAAATTATTGCTGAGGACATTCATAGAGGCCAAGGTAGATGACACAACAAATGCGCTACCCAGTAAGATTGGGCCTAATGAGATAATAGTCCAATAGCGCATAAAGCCAATAATGCCGCCACGTGTCTCACGCACCCGCCAAATTCGGTTAAATACTGTCTCAATGCTGGTCAGCATCATAACTGTGGTAATGAATAAAAACAGTACACCAATAACAGTCAGGTTACTGGATTTATCGGTGAATGCATTCAGTGCTTTATCAAAAGCAATTGTCGTTTTCGGTAGGAAATTACTATAAATCAATTGTTGAAGCTGTTGACGAGCAGGTTCTAAAGCTTTAATTGAGGAGATGATGACCAAGAATACGGTCAACATGGGTACCACTGCAAACAAGGTGGTATAGGTTAATGATCCTGCTTGTTCACGGCAGCGATCGGCTTCAAAACGTCGAATGACAAATAAAACAAACTGAAACCATTTCTTGTCGTAAAAGGGAAGTTTTTTTAAAAATGCTTCGATCATGCTTTCAAGTCTCGAGTTATTTTAGTCATGTTTATGCAATTTTCATCACTTAGCTTAACCAAAAAATAGGAAAAATACCGTATAGTTTTCTTTTTTCATTGAATTTATAAAAATGACGCAAGCTTATGTACTGGTGCTGTATTACAGCAAATATGGTTCAACACGTGAGATGGCACATTTGATTGCCAATGGAATTGAAGCTTCTGGGATAGCGGTAAAAATACGTACCGTTCCAAATTTATCCACCGTGGTGACTGACGTACAGCCCAGTATTCCTGCCGAAGGCGATATTTACTGTAGCTTAGATGACTTAGCGCATTGTTCAGGTTTAGCCCTTGGTTCACCGACACGTTTTGGCAATATGGCGTCGGAAATGAAATATTTCTGGGATCAAACCACAGCGCTTTGGCTCAATGGCGCATTGCATGGTAAACCTGCCTGTGTGTTTACCAGTTCAGGTTCAATGCATGGCGGACAGGAAAGTACTTTGCTGACCATGCTGCCGCCTTTATTCCATCATGGAATGATGGTTATGGGTTTAAGTAATGCCCATCCTGCATTATCGAATACCAAAACGGGTGGTACGCCCTATGGTGCAAGCCATGTCAGTGGTCCGCGCCATGATCAGTCATTGAGTCAAGATGAGCGAAACTTATGTGAAGAGCAGGGTAAACGCCTAGGCGAAGTGGTCAAAAAGTTGATTTGATACTTACTTGTTCTAGGAAGTTACGCAGACTTTGTAGCGAACGAGCAAGAAAAGGTTTAAATATTGCACTTTTCTTGCTTTATTTACGTGTGACGTCTTTTTATTTATGACGTTGTATACCGCCCAAAATATAAAAATAAATCTGTCGAACCATTCCTGAAATATTAAAAATAAATGATATCAACAATATATTGAAAGTTTTTAAATACAGCCTGCTCAGTGATGGCCTTGAATCGATTTTTGCTGTCTCTTTGGGCGCGTTATTTTTATTTTTTGATTACATGATTTGTATTTAAATTTCTTCTTAGGGGTGTGATGTCTATTATTAATTTTATAATGACTTTCTTATGTTCCATATTGGTTGCATCTTCCTTGTGTACGGCAATGCCAGTTTATACATTATGGATTTCCCGCAAGAGAAAAAGCCGAAGAAAAAGAATTTTTAGCGAAACAAGATCAAGTTAAAGTGGACTCAAAATCTTTAACTGATGTTTCAAAATAATTGATTCGCCATGGTTTTCGAATAGCATTTCAATAGACTAGAAATACATATTAGAAAAACAATAACCTATTAAAAAAGAGCGCTGATGCGCTCTTTTTTAATATCGAAATTAGTCTTGATCCGAAGTCTTTGCAGCGTCTTCAGGCTGTTGCTCAACTTCAAAGCGCTGTTTGCAATCTAAACATTGGTAGTCGAGAAAAATATTTTGATCGACGATCACGCCGGCTTTTTTACCAAAACGGTGTCCGAGAAAACCGCCTGTAATACCGACGCTAATTGCACCGACAAAAGTCCCGATGGTTCCGCCCATAATCACGCCAAGTGGGCCAGCAGTCACGCCCCCAATCGCAGCACCAATAGATGCGCCAGATGCCGCACCACCGACAGTCCCTGCAGCAGTTCCTGCACCACTGAGTAAGACCCCACCAATTTTTTGTAAGTTTTGTTCATGGTTACGCTTTTCAATATGGGTTGATCCACATTTTGGACATTTAACTGTCGTTTCCATGTTTTGCTCTTCTGTATTCATAACTTTCCATAGCCTTAAAAAATAAAGTGGCCGAATTTATGGTGCAGCATAATGTAATTTGACAGATGAGTAGTTGACCCATTCGATCAAATGCAACGATTTTCCTGAATTTTATCGAGTTTTGCACACCGATGTTTTGTCTGCTTGTAACTAAGGCGTTAAAAAGTGCGCTTTATGTCACCTTAATGGCAAATTTTTAGCAAAAAAAAGAACACCTGATGTGTTCTTTTTTCTTTTGAACGCAAACTTAGTCACGAACAAATTCAACTGTACCATTCGCCAGTGATTTCACACGTGCCAATGATTCAACGCGATAGCCTTTTTCAAGTAAAATATCACGACCAGGTTGGAATGATTTTTCAATCACGATACCGATACCCAATACTTCAGCACTTGCTTGATGAATAAGATCTGCAAGACCTAAAGCCGCTTGACCATTGGCCAAAAAGTCATCAATCACTAAAACTTTATCTTCAGCATTGATGTGCTTTTTAGAAATCGCGATCGTGCTTTCAGTTTGTTTGGTGAAAGAAAACACTTTTGAGCGATACAAATCATCTTTTAAGGTCAAAGATTGATATTTACGTGCAAAAATCACAGGAACACCAAGTTCAAGACCCGCCATAACTGCAGGTGCAATACCTGAAGCTTCAATGGTGATGATTTTGGTAATGCCAGCATCTTTAAATAGACGGGCAAATTCTTGACCAATTTGCTGCATCATTACAGGGTCAATTTGGTGGTTCAAGAAAGAATCGACTTTCAGAACTTCTTCAGAGAGAACGATACCTTCAGCTAAGATTTTCTGTTCCAGAGCGTGCACGGGAGAATCCTCGAGGGGCAGGTGCTTTTTAAAGCAAAAGCGTATTTTAAAAAGCACCGTGAAAAATGCAAGCGAAATTGATCAAATCAATTAATTTGTTGCACCTTTATAGCCCGTTAACAATAAACCGTAAGAGGTTTTATTGTCTTGGTGGGAAACTTTGACAGGTAGGTAATCTAGTTTTGGTGCTAACCAGAAAGTCGTTTGACGGCCTGGTTTGTCATGACGCATCACGACTTTAACGGTGTCAAAAGTTCCATAAGTGGTTTTCACTTTTTCAGTGCCTTGTTTCACGAACTTACGAGCTTCAACCTCTTTGGCATCGGCAATGTAGTAATTCGATTTCAAACCACCATTTTTTAAATCTTCACGAATTTGCAATTCAGCATTGAGTTCATCTAACACACCTGATTTCCACGCAAATGAACGCGCTTTATCATCTTTTTTGGTATTAATGGTTTTTGCGCCAGCATTAAAATTAATATTCATGGTGTTGTTGTGCACCAAAATTTTGCTGCTGCGGCTAAAGCTGTTCGAGTGAATTTGGCTGCCATTTAAACTAAAACGACTGGTTTCAGTTGCAGAGGCCATCGCACCAGCTTTTGCTGCGAAAACATACGTCCAGTTATTCCCAGATTGTTTTAGGGTACGTGTTGCAGAACCCAAGTTTTTGCCGTTGTAGTTAAATTGGTAGTTGGCTTGGAATGGACTCATGGCAAATGACTGACTTGAGAAACCAGTCAAAAGCAGTGTAGTCGATACCCCAGCAACAAGACCTAAATTTTTCAAAACTGAATGTGCCATAAGTATGGTTTTCCTATTCAATAGAAGTGTGGTGGGCTAAACCACCTGATATGTTTATTATGCGGCTGGATTGTGGAGAATCTCGTCGCAAATCCGTGCCTAATGTATATGTTGTGTAGCGTTTTATAAGCTCAAGATATCTAAGTACAGGATAAGTCTAGCTTTCCTTTTGCTTAATTGGCGTGACTTCATCGTCTTTTAAATTTGAGTCATCCCAGTCTTCTATCCGTTCTTGCGACATCTTGGTGAACAATGCGGTTAAATTAACATTACCAATCACCACCAATTCGGCCTCACGTAAAACAGCATGGTTGACATGGACTTTGCCCAATGTGTCGATAATCGATCGACTTTTACCGAGCCAACGATTCAGGTCTAAATACAGTAAATCATCTTTAACTTTGATCACATTGAGCTTTTCCAAAATCATACCCAATGGATCTTGGTTGAGTACTTTTTGATAGAACCATAACGCCATGCGCACGCCCATCTTATACAGAACATTTGGATACTTCGCTTCAATCACTTGTGTATCACTAATTTGTTCAAATACGATCAATTGGGTTTGTTTGTTGAGTTCCATCTGTACCAGTTTTAAATCAACAGAGAGTGTTATGATCAGCCCGTTATAATCCAATGTGGCATACAGTCGAAGCCAGTCATCATGCAGGTCAGCATGCAAGTCTTTGAGCATTTTCACATTATCGGTCACAAAGCGCTGAAATGTCGCATTTAAAAACACTTGAGACATTGGGAATTCACGCTCATCTTCAATAAATCCTTCAGCTTTTTGGTACACTTGGCGTATACGTTTAGCGATATTGGAAACTAGCGTTTGCATAAGAAGTGCATCCTGACAAATTATGTTTTTTAACGATGTTTATCTTGTCGATTTCTATAAAAACACAAGGTTTTGATCTTGCAGTTTAGCAAAATAAATTGCACCATTTTCATGATTTTAATTGTGCATTATCTATGTGTTGATGGATTTCTCGTTTTCATCAAAAAATGAATACGAGTTTTATTTTATACTGTTTTAAGCAGTTTGGGGAATGCGGCAAATTGTCGGTTTAATGTGATGCTGAAAAAAATAACGTTCATGCCCTTGATGAAAGAGTGGTGGAAAGATCCCATATTTGCAACTGCATTAGTGTTTGCTGCTGTGTTGCATTTGGCTTTTTTAACCATGCAATTTTCCATGCCCCAAGAGGCGGATTATAACACCAAAGAAATTGCAGTTTCTTTACGTTCTACGACGGAAAAAATTGAACATGCAGACTTTTTAGCACAAGCCGATCAGCAGGGCTCGGGGACATTCCGTGAGTCGCATCGTATGTCGAGTGACATGCCTGCACCGATGATTGAACAAAAAGCCGGTGAGCAAAAAAGTGAAGCTTTAGAACAACTGCAACAAAAGAAAGAGCTGAGCTTTGAAGACAAAGTGTTGATGACAACCTTGAGTTGGCAAAAACAAGCGGAAGAAAACAGTCGTAAAAAAGCCGTTGAGGAGTTGAATAGTCAGTTTCAGGCCAAGGCTGCGATGGTGGCGAGTATCGAAGCTCAATATTTACAACGTCAGCAAAACTTTAGCCGTCAGCAAAAAATTAAAACCATTGATGGTATTCAAGCCAAGCAAGATGTTTCTGCTGCTTACATGGAAAAATTTCGCGAAAAAGTCGAATTTTACGGTAACCGTTATTATCCTGAAGCGGCAAAACAGCAACAGCTACGCGGTGAAGTACGTTTAATGGTTATTTTGAACAGTAATGGCGGGATTCGTGCCATTCGTTTGATCGAAAGTTCAGGTTCAAACTTATTGGACGAAGCTGCAAAAACCTCTGTGCGTAAGGCGGCACCTTTTGGTTTGTTTGATGCCAAAATGAAAGACATCTCAGAACTTCGTATTGTGCGTACTTGGCGCTTCGATCCTGCAGAAGCAGAGTTTGAGGTGCGTTAATCAGTTGTGATTGCGTCGCAAAACTTCGCAGATTTCGACGCTAAAACTCGCATACCATTGGTTTTTCCCCAATTGCTGCGCGACCAGATGTTGTGCATCTTGTTGCCAAGCTCGAATGTCTTCTAATGTATTCCAGTAGGAAAGGGCGATTTCATGCTCACCTTCTGTCAGCGCTTCAAAATGTTGACAGTTAAAGTGTGTCAAGGCTTTGTCTCTAAGCTGCTGTGCATTCGAAAAATACAGCTCATCAAGCGTACGAATGCGTGCTTTAAAAATCACGATATATTGCATATTTTTCCTTCCTTGTTTTTTATGACGATAAAAAAAGCGAGCCGGAGCTCGCTTTTTGGGTTCTTAATCTCTTTCCAGATAAGGGTTATCAAACCCCAATTTGGCTAAAATCTCGATTTCCAATGCTTCCATTTCTTCAGCATCTTCATCAGAGGTTTCATGGTCGTAGCCCATGAGGTGCAACGTACCGTGTACCAGCATATGCGTAAAGTGGGTCAGGGGTGCTTTGCTTTGTTCTTGTGCTTCACGAAGAACCACAGGAATACAAATCACCAAGTCGCCAATCGGAAATGAGTCTAAAACTGCAGCCATTTCATCGGGGAGATCGCTTGGAAAAGACAACACATTAGTCGGTTTGTCTTTACCACGATATTCCAAGTTCAATTTGTGGCTTTCGTCATTGTCCACACATGCAATACCGATCTCACAATCACTTTGTGTATCGATATGACGTAAAGCTGTTTCCACGACTTTTTTGATATGCGCACGTTTCACCACCAATTCAGGTAACTGAAAATTTTGCTGCAAGGAGAGATTAAGTTTCAAAATGAATCCTTAAATGTTTTCGTCTTGATGCTGCCCATCAGCTTTAGCATCATTGTCCGCCACCAAGGCTTCCTGACGTGCTTTACGTTCTGCACGTTGTTCAGCTGTAAGGCGATGTTGTTCGCTGTCCCATCCCTCATAGGCTTCAACAATTTTTTGAACCAATTGATGACGTACCACATCACGAGAGTGGAAGCGAGTAATATGAATTTCTTTGATTTTTTCAATCACACGTAAGGCATGTGCCAAACCAGATTGTTGACCACGAGGTAAATCGACCTGTGTAATGTCGCCCGTGATTACTGCACGAGAACCAAAACCTAAACGGGTGAGGAACATTTTCATTTGTTCAGGGGTGGTGTTTTGTGCTTCATCTAAAATCACAAAAGAATGATTTAAGGTACGACCACGCATGTAGGCGAGTGGTGCAACTTCAATCACTTGACGTTCAATTAGTTTAGCGACTTTTTCAAAACCGAGCATTTCATACAAAGCGTCGTATAGCGGACGTAAGTAAGGGTCAATTTTTTGGCTCAAATCACCGGGTAAAAAACCCAATTTTTCACCGGCTTCAACCGCAGGGCGAACCAATAAAATGCGTTGAATTTCGTTACGTTCTAGCATATCTACAGCAGCGGCGACCGCGAGATAAGTTTTACCTGTACCCGCTGGGCCGATACCAAATGAAATATCGCTTTGTAAAATACGCTGTACATAGCGTTTTTGATTGGCACCACGTGGATTGATTCGACCTTTACGGGTTTGTAGATAAACATTGTCTAAACCGGTATGCTCATTTTCAGAAAAATCTTCCTGAATTTCGCGGTCAGTCTGACTGCCTTGAATCATCATGTGTAAAATGTCCGCACTAATCTGTGGATTGGTTTCGGACTCTTCATAAAGACGGTGAAGGAGACTTTCGGCTCTCTCTACCGCATCGATTTCCCCATCGACAAAAAAAGCATCTGCACGATGAGAAATTTTGACATCTAAACGTTGTTCAATTTGTTTGAGATGACCGTTATAGGCACCGAGCATGCTTTGTAAACGGTCAAGTGGAATACCAGCAAAAGTTACAGTACGTCGAATCGCTGCAGTCAAGAGAATTCCTTTAAATTGGTCTGACGATTAAGCTTACATTACGCCACGTCAGGCTCAAGATTCAAGAGTTCACCGTAAACAAACTTCAAAGTTTTAATATCTGTCACTTCAATCTCTGCAAAACGCCCAACCCATGCAGGATCACCGATAAAGCTAACCAAACGTGTATTGTCTGCAGTACCAATCAGCAAGTTCGGATCTTTGTCTGAAACAGACTCAATCAAGACACGTTGAATGGTCCCTAGCATTGCATCAGTTTTATCGATACTGGATTGTTTAATCCATTGTTGAACTTTTGCAAGACGTTCTTTTTTCACATCTTCAGGGGTTGTGTCTTCAAGTTCTGAGGCAGGAGTACCCGGACGTTTTGAGTAGATGAAACTGTATGAATGATCGAAGTCCATATCTTGGATAAATTGATAAGTTTCTTCGAAGTTTTCGTCAGTCTCACCCGGAAAGCCAATAATAAAGTCGCTAGATAAATGCATATCAGGGCGAACTTGACGTAATTTAGCAATTTTATCGATATATACATCAATCGTGTGGTTACGTTTCATGGCTTGTAGCACGTCATTCGAACCACTTTGAACTGGTAGATGCAAGTGAGAAACCATTTGCGGTAAGTCACGGTAGCATTGAATCAAGTCATCATTAAATTCAAGCGGGTGCGATGTGGTGTAACGAATACGACCAATCCCTGGAATCTCAGCAACTAAACGTAATAAGTCGGCAAAGGTACAGATTTCGCCTTCAAAAGTTTCACCACGGTAACCATTCACGTTTTGGCCGAGTAATGAAATTTCACGTACGCCTTTTTCAGCTAAAGTGGCAATTTCAGCCAATACGTCATCGAGTGGGCGAGAAACCTCTTCACCACGGGTATAAGGAACTACGCAGAATGAACAGTATTTAGAACAGCCTTCCATGATAGAAACAAAGGCTTTAAACCCTTCTACACGCGGTTCAGGTAAAAAGTCGAATTTTTCAATATCAGGGAATGAAATATCCACCAACTGAATTTTTTCTTTTTTCGGTTTGACCACTTGCTCAGTATGTTGATCAAGCATTTGCGGTAAACGGTGTAAGGTTTGTGGACCAAACACCATATCTACATAAGGTGCGCGTTTTTGAATGTTGTCACCTTCCTGAGAGGCAACACAGCCACCAACACCAATCACCAAGTCAGGATTTTTTTCTTTCAGCTTGCGCCAGCGGCCTAACTCAGAAAATACTTTTTCTTGTGCTTTTTCACGGATAGAGCAGGTATTCATCAGGAGAATATCCGCTTCTTTTGGATCGTTTGTCAGCACATAGCCGTGAGAATCACCTAAAAGGTCGCCCATACGTTGACTGTCATACTCATTCATCTGACACCCTTGCGTTTCGATGTACAGTTTTTTCACTGCTCCATCTTGAGCTGGGGTGTGCTGTGGCTGGGTAACAGTGTTATCTGGGGCAGCTTGGGCACTATTGGGGATGAAGGTTTGAACCGTCATGTAGGCTCCTAAAGGAATTTTATGAAAATCAATAACCATACGTGGCTGACAGACAATTCAATCAATTGAATTGTGCAGCTGCGGAGGTCAAAAAGGGGATTTTAAGAATGGGCAATATTTTAGCAGTAATTTACTAGAAACTTACAGCCTAAAATGACAACTCTGCCATATTGATTTATGAAGCAAAAATGTTTGAAAATTAATATTGGCTAATCATAAGGTTACATAACAGAACACAATGCAGAGTTTAGAATTATTAAACTAATTCCTAAACAAAGTTCGATGTGCTGTAACTGAGCAGAATGACATGAAAGAAGGCAAGTGGATGTTAAAACATAATTTTAAACAGAAAAATTACGCTAAATTACTTGCTTTGAGTGTCGGGCTCTCCGGAATTTCTGCGTTTGCCCAAGCCGCAGATGAGCAGTTTAACGATGCTTTACGTGCTGCGAATGCAGGCAATATTAGTTTATTACAACAATACCAATCATCCATGCAAAATGACGTTTTGGGCTATTATCCAGAATATTGGTTACTGAATAACAATTTGGCTTCACAGCCAGCAAGTGCCATTATTAATTTTGCACAGCGCTATCCAAACTCGGCAATGGCAGAAAAATTAGCCGCAGATTATGTTGAAGAAAAAGTCAAACAAGCTGATTTCGCTACAGCACAGCCTGTCTTGCAATATGTGACTAATGCTGACCGTGCTGAAACATGTGCCATGGCTCAAGTCCGCGCAAAGTCGGGCGACCCTCTGGTTTACGCAGAATTTAAAGATGTATGGTTGACCACAAACTCACAACCTGACTCGTGTACGGGCTTGGGCCGTATGATGCTGTCGAGTCCTTTAATGACTCAAGATGACCGCCATCAACGGATGTGGGGACAGTTAAGAGCGGGTCAGTCAGGACAAGCGATTGCGACTGCGCAAACCATTGGCGTGAATATTAATTTATCGCAACTCAACACCATTCAAGCCAATCCACTGAATTATTTATGGTCTGCACCCAAAGCCACAGCTGAAGATCATGCATACCTGATTTATGCGATGGGTCGCTTGGCCGATAGCGACTTAAATGGCGCGATTTCTTCGGTGAAACGTGCAGCAGAAGGCACACCAGCCGATGTACAAAAAGCCCTATACCGTAGTGTCGGGTATATCGGTGGTACAACGGTAATGAAAAATAATTTCAACCGTGAAGTTCTAAATTATCTTGATTTGAGTTATGGACTGCCTTTTAGTGCAGAAGAAGCCGAGATTTATGCGCGACAAGCCATTCGTTTTGGCGCATGGGAAAGTGTCATTCGTGCAATTGATGCGATGAGCGTTTCGCAAAAGCAGGAAGACCGTTGGCAATATTGGTTAGCACGTGCCTCTGAACAACGTGGGGATGCCTCATCTAAACGTGCGGCTAAAGAAATTTATCGCAAGCTTGCCGTTGGCGATGATTACCATAATTTGTTAGCACGTGACAAAATTGGTCAGTCTTATAACAATATTCCGTCAAATGTGCAGCCTTCGTCACAAGATGCGCAGCGTCTCAGTCAGGATATTCACTTCCGTCGTGCCTTTGCATTGCGCAATATTAATGCATCTGAAAGCTATATTAACCGTGAGTGGAACTGGGCAGTGCGTCAAGCCTATTTAAAGCATGATGATGGCATGATTCTTGCCGCAGCTAAACGTGCAACCGATATGGGGTGGTATGATCGGGCGATTTATGCGGCAGATCGAACCACTAAACAGCACAATTATGCTTTACGTTATGCTATGCCGCATCAAAATTATGTGGTGAGTCATAGTCGTAATGCAGGGATTGACCCTGCATGGGCTTATGGCTTGATGCGTCAAGAAAGTCGGTTTGTCACTAGCGCACGTTCACATGTCGGTGCCGGTGGTTTAATGCAAATTATGCCAGACACCGCAAAATTGGTGGCTCGTCAGATGGGGGAGAGTTATAACCCCGCTGCATTAACGGATATGAATACCAATATCCGTTATGGCACTTTCTATTTATCAATGATTCAACGTCAATTGAGTAATAGTCCAGTATTAGCGACTGCAGGCTACAATGCGGGTCCAAATCGTGCTCGACGCTGGCAGCCTGAGTATCAAGCGATTGCAGCGGACCAATATACGGAATCGATTCCATTAACGGAAACTCGAGACTATGTAAAACATGTGATGACCAATGCAACCCATTACGGCCTTTTATTGGGTCAGGGACCGCAATCGATTGAAAAACGAATGCAAATGATTCCATTACGGAATGCGCAATAAGCATTAAAGCAACGCGCCTGTTTTAAGGCGCAATATGGGTAAATAATGAATGCCGAATTGAACATTAGACCTGTTTATCGAATACTGACATCACTGCTCATCGGCAGTGGTGCAGGCTTTGGTGTGTCTGTGCTTTCGGCAGCACCCGTGGTTAATGGTTATGTGATGGATGTGCAAATGGTGCCAGCTGTTTGCGCCTATGACCCTTTAAAAAGTAAAAAACGTAAATGTCTGGAAGGGTATTCACTCAATATCACGGGCCTATATCCAGAAACTTCTACCCGTGATTGCACCACCAATAGTTCAGCTAAACTTTCTCCGTTGCAAGCTAAAGTGGTTGCACGGATTATGCCTGATGAAAATGCTCGCGTGGCGCTTTGGCACACTACCGGCGGCTGTGTCCCAATGAATGCCAGCCAGTATTTCAGAACCATTATTAATCATGCAGATAAGCTAAAAATTCCAGATGAATTGACTAGCCAAGAAACCCAATCCATTCAAGCCAATGTCTTACGTAATAAAATGTTGCGTATGAACAGCGGATTGGTATCCCAAAGTATTGAATTTAACTGTATGCAAACCCGTGGTGGCAGTTTACTGACCGAGATTAAAATTTGCTATAAAAACAATGGGCAGTATAAAAGTTGCCCTACGACTATTGTCGGAAATTGTCCTGCAACTTTCATAATTAAAGGTTCTTTCTAAGCTTTTTTCGGCATTTTATTTATATTTCCTATCATACTTTTGTTGAAAAGCATTCTCTTTTACATGCAAGCGTCAAAAGATTGGAGTACAATCTTTGCCGTTTATGATTATTAAGATTAGATAGAACAGCTATTTAATCATTATGACCTTCCTCAATTGGAGATAATTACATGAAGCAAGCAGTTCGTGTTGCCGTTACTGGCGCAGCTGGTCAAATCGGTTATAGCTTATTATTCCGTATCGCAAGCGGTGAAATGTTGGGTAAAGACCAACCAGTTATCCTTCAATTATTAGAAATTCCAGTTGAGAAAGCTCAACAAGCGCTTAAAGGCGTAATGATGGAACTTGATGACTGCGCATTCCCTCTTTTAGAAGGTATGATCGGTACTGATGATCCTAAAGTTGCATTCAAAGATGCTGACTACGCTCTTCTTGTAGGTTCACGTCCACGTGGTCCAGGTATGGAACGTGCTGACCTTCTTAAAGTAAACGGTGAAATCTTCATCGGTCAAGGCCAAGCACTTAACGAAGTTGCTAGCCGTGACGTTAAAGTTCTTGTTGTAGGTAACCCTGCAAACACTAACGCT
This sequence comes from Acinetobacter sp. YH12140, assembly GCF_013418475.1. NCBI lineage: Bacteria > Pseudomonadati > Pseudomonadota > Gammaproteobacteria > Moraxellales > Moraxellaceae > Acinetobacter > Acinetobacter sp. YH12140. The sequence goes on along the minus strand of NZ_VPBZ01000007.1, from coordinate 6,060 downwards.
TACATCGCAATGAAATCTGCTCCAGATCTTCCAGCGAAAAACTTCACAGCAATGTTACGTCTTGACCACAACCGTGCGTTAACTCAACTTGCTCAAAAAGCGGGTGTTGCAGTTTCTGACATCAAAAACATGACTGTTTGGGGTAACCACTCTCCAACAATGTATGCGGACTACCGTTTTGCAAATGTAAACGGCGAAAGCTTAAAAGACAAAATCAACGATGCTGCTTGGAACAAAGACGTGTTCCTTCCAACTGTTGGTAAACGTGGTGCTGCGATCATCGAAGCACGTGGTCTTTCTTCTGCTGCTTCTGCTGCAAACGCTGCAATCGACCATATGCGTGATTGGGCGCTTGGCACAAACGGCGAATGGGTAACTATGGGTATTCCTTCTGACGGTTCTTACGGTATTCCTGAAGGCGTAATGTTCGGTTTCCCTGTAACTTGTGAAAATGGCGAGTACAAAATCGTTCAAGGTCTTGAAATCGACGAATTCAGCCGTGAACGTATCAACTTCACTCTAAACGAGCTTGAAGAAGAACGTGCAGCAGTTGCTGACATGGTTAAATAATTTAATTTTTTAAATTAAATTATAAAAAGGCACTCCATTTGGGGTGCTTTTTTTATGGCCTGCGAAAAATACCACGCTTAATTTTTGAACAAAAAATAACACGTTGAGATGCTGTTGCAACTGACAAAGTCAAATAAACAGATAACTATAAAGATGAGAGAAATGTTATAGGCTTGAGGAGAACGGCAATGTTTGATCAACAACCGACGTTGGAACTATTTTTTGAACAATTGGGGTTGGATGCCAGTCCGGAAGGCATCGATCAATTTATCGAAACGCATCAAATCACCATGGATGTTCCATTGCATGAAGCGCCATTTTGGACGAAGTCACAGCGTGACTTTATTATCAGTCATTGGAAAAAAGATGATGACTGGGCCATGGTGGTCGATATTTTAAATGAACAATTGCATACAGAACATAAGCTTTCAGGATCATGCAAAATCTAAATACAATTTGAAACAACAAACCTAGTTTTATCGCTAGGTTTTTTTATCAGCATCATATAAGTTAATTAAATAATAAATGACAGATTAGTTGATAAGGAGGGCGAGATGCTCAATCAAAATAAACCATCCTTAGCTTTATTGTTTTCTCAATTGGGGTTAGCCAGCAGTCCAGCTGCGATCGAGTTATACGTACGTACGCATCAGCTTGCCGCAAGTGAAAATTTACATGATGCGCCGTTTTGGAATAAAGCACAGCGCGACTTTCTAATCAGCCATTTAGTACAAGATGATGATTGGGCCATTTGGATTGATGAGCTGAATCAACAGTTGCATATGGATGCATATAAGCTACAACCAGCATAGATTTCACTTCTCCATAAATAAAAAACACCTCTTCGGAGGTGTTTTTTATTTAGTGCAGTTTACTTTGGCGTAATTCTAAAAACCAAGTTTCTTGGCGATAAGGATTAAATGCAGGATGCTCAAGTAATGTGGTGAGTTTGAATTCTTGAGATTTGCTGTATTTATATAACCAGTGGCGGGTTAACGCAGGTTCTTGTTTTACTGCAGAGGCATAGGCCAAATAGAAGTAGATGTCGCCATGTTCAGCTTTGGACATCGGTTTCATAATCTGCTGGGTAATCAGGGCATAGCGCTGCTCTTTGGTGATTTCAAAAAATACCATATAGGCTTTGGCTAAATGCACAGACAAATTGATGTATAGCTCAATCGGCATTTCTTCAAATTCAATCCGGCTTTGCTCAAGTAGAACAATGGCTTCTTGCAGAAAATACACTTGTTCTTGATGGTTCTTACTTAAATTAACCAATTGCAGGCGTAAGTCTGCACGCTCAAGAGCAAGTTCAGGGCTGTTGCCTTGTAGAAATAATTGATCGGTTTCGCCAATACGCTGAATAATTTTATGACTGTTTTGACGCATCGGGTACATCCTCATCTATGAATGACTCATATATGAGGATAGTTTAAGGGATTTAAAGGAGGAATCTCGAATTACCACATCGAGTTGTCATTACGTAGCCAAGCCGTAATCGATAAACGTTGATGTTTTGCTTCGAGTACCTCGTGTAATAGGTCACTTTGGAATAACGCAATGCGATTCGGTTTAGGTTCTAAAATATGCCAAACATCATTCTTATCTTGTAAGCGCAATTCACCGCCCCAGTCAGCTTGCCAATATTCATGCAAATAATAAACCGCTGAAATGACACGTCCATTTTTGCCTTGAGGATTATCTTTGTGTAGTGCATAAAACTCACCTGCGTTATAACAAGCAAAATGTGCTTCGACTTCGTGAATGTTAGAAAAAAATGCGCGATTAAATTGTTCTGATAAATGTTCTAAGGCTTGAACGTGTTCTTGTGCGACATCTAATGTGTCGTTAATCCATAAAATATGATCACTTCTAATTTTACTGATGACCCCATTTTGTACGGCTGCATCCCTAAATTTATTTAAATTTGACATACATTCTTCAACAAGTGCATGTATATATTCAGCAGGATAAGCGTCATCAATAATGCTAAACCCGTGTTGATCTAAATCATCGAGGATTTGATCAACCGGCCAAGACTTTGGGAGAAAGGCTGTTTCCATATACGATCCATAAAGTTGTGGAAAAAAAGGTGACGTATTCTAGAGCAAGAATAGCATCGGAATGAAACTATTTTTCATGCTAAAATGTCCGTTGATATCAGGAATTAAAGAAACATGAATTACCGTCACCATTTCCATGCAGGCAACTTTGCCGATGTGATGAAGCACGTTTTGCTGCTTCAATTATTAAGTCGACTGAATGCAAAAGATAAACCTTATCGCTATGTAGATACACATGGTGGTGCAGGTAAATATGATCTTTCGACCTCTGAAGCACAGAAATCAGGTGAGTTTTTAAATGGTATTCATCGTTTAGTTAAGCTCGATGATTCGATTAAACGCAATGCGCCTGAAGGTGTTCAACAATATTTAAAAGTTGTTGAAAAAATGCGTGAAAACTTTGGCAAAGGCGCTTATCCAGGCTCTCCGTGGTTCGCACTTGAAGGCATGCGTGAAACTGATAAGGCAACGATTTTTGAAATGCAGCGCGATGTATTCCAACAATTGCGCCACAATATTTTTGATAAACGTGCAGGCTTGCATGAGCGTGATGCTTACGAAGGTTTACTGGCTGTAATTCCACCAAAAGAAAAACGTGGTTTGGTCATGATTGACCCGCCTTACGAATTAGAACGTAAAGATTTTCCACAGCTTGTAGAATTGTTGGTGGCTGCTTATAAAAAATGGCCGACAGGCGTTTTTGCGGTATGGTATCCAATTAAAGACCGCGCGATGATTGAACGTTTTGAAAAGAAAATGTACAAAACCGGCATTCGTCGTCAGTTGGTTTGCGAAATTTGTGTATGGCCAGATGACACTCCAGTCGGACTAAATGGTTGTGGTTTATTGGTGATTAACCCACCTTGGAAATTCTCTGAAGATGCGGACGAAGCATTACAATGGTTGTTCCCACATCTTCGTATGAATGAAAATGGTGGTCATGCAGCCGTACGTTGGTTGGTTGGCGAATAATTTTAAACTTGAAAAAGAAAGGTCACAGTTAGGATCGAATAATGACAAATACAAATAAACCTGAGCGGGAAATTTCTTCAAAGGATGAAAATGCATTTGATGGCATTACATTTGAAGTTGAAGAAGAGGAGCATACCCATGAAGGGCATAAAGTGAAACGTCGTGGGATCTATCTGTGGCCAAACTTGATTACAACTGCAGCGTTGTTATCCGGCTTTTATTCAATAATTGCCAGTATGAATGGTGAGTTTCAACAAGCCATTTATGCCATTTTCCTTTCAGCATTATTTGATGGTTTGGATGGACGTGTCGCACGTGCTATCGGCGCACAAAGTCCTTTTGGTGAACAGTTTGACTCCTTATCAGACTTGCTAGCATTTGGTGTTGCACCTGCCATTTTAATGTATAGCTGGAGTCTAAATGACTTAGGCCGTATTGGCCTGGCAGCATGTTTTGTTTACACCGCATGTGCAGCCTTCCGTTTGGCACGTTTTAACGTACAAATTGGGGTTGTCGATAAACGTTATTTTATTGGTGTTGCAAGTCCACTCGCAGCCGTTATGATTATTTCATTGGTATGGGTAGGTATGGATATCCCTGCGGTCTTCGACTTACGCGAAACAGGTATTCAGATTTTTAATGCGGTAGTGATTATTGCAGTGGGTCTATTGATGATCTCAAATGTAAAATACTATTCATTTAAAACTGTGGATCGTCGCCGTGTTCCATTTGCGGTTTTGCCAATCATAGTCTTCATTTTAGCTGCTGTAACGTATAATATTCCAATGGGTATTTTAATTATTTCAGTAATTTATGCATTGTCTGGCTTTGTCACAACCTTAATGGCAAAAAAGGCTGAAGCATGAGTTAAAACATGAAATAAAAATGAAAAGGAGCTTGATATGCAGATATTTCAAGATTTCTTGGATCAATCAAGACGACTGAATCAAGCTCCAGATTTACAACATAAAAAAATAAATCTACATGCGCCGAATACGCCATATCCTTCAGTCCATTATGGACTTTGTCTACCGAATCTTCCTGCGCCCTTACATTATCTTAACTTTATGAGTTGGCTGGGGCAGCCTCAGATTCCCGCTTTTCAAAATCCTGTGTCCATTCAACAAGACGAACTCAATACAGCCACAGTATTGACCAGTGTGAGCGGTCATATGGTTGGGCAATTACAATCATATTCCATCAAAGACGACTGTAGTCTGAGTGATACCGTCTTTAAATTTAGAGATAAAGAGCAGATTGGTTGGGATGGAGCGGTATTTCAAATCCATCGAGAAGATACTGAACTCAGTTTAGATTTGTCCGTGCAAACTACCAGTATTTCTTCTTGTTTAATAAAATTAAGATTAGGTCTTGCTGAATATTGGTCGGTGATGTGCCAATGTGAAGGTCAAATCAAATTTCAGGGCCAGATGTATGATGTAAATCAGCTGGCGGTATTATCCTATGCACAAATACGCAAGTTCCCATATTTACCTTTAGCATTTTATACCCATCAGGTGATTAACCTTAGTCGACAACGTCAAATTATCTTTATGCAAACGCGAGACCGTTATAACAATATTTTGAGTTCACGTTTATATCTAAGAGATTTAAATCAGCAGCAAGTGTTTATGGCAGACCAAGGCGTGTTCTTTAAAGTCATGCGCGTTTATCCTGTGGTTAAAACCCCCAATTTGCAAAAAATGTATTTGCCACGTGAATTTGAATGGATTTACCAAAATGACAAACTAAAAATACATATACAAGCGCAGAGCCGTGGGGATTTTAAATTTGGACTCGGCGCTGGCTATGCAGGAAGCTTTAACTATCAAATTAAAATTAACGACGAAATCGAGTGTGGGGAGGGTGGCTACTGTGAATATGTAGATTGTCGAGCTTTAAAATGGCAAGAAAAGAATGAAAAAGATAAATTAACGGACAAATATGGAAATATTGTCCCTTTTATGCTCAAAAAATAGTAAAAAAACTTAATTTAGTAGAATAAATAAACAAACGTAATGAAAAATTAAAAATAAATGGAAAAGGGTGTTGCAACGGATGTGAAATGCTGTAGAATGCACATCCATCGGCGGTGATGAAGATTAAAACTTCTGATAAAACAATGACTTGGTTGAATTGATTAAGTTGGGTTTTATTTGATAAGTTTAAAAATAATTTGAATTACCAGTTGACTCTTTAGAAATAAAGAGTAATATAGCCGACCTAGCTTGCTGGTGACGAACCAACAAGAAGATCATTAAGAGATTATGAAGAACAACTTGTGTGGATTTTTACTGGTTGATTGATCGAAATTATTTTCATTGATTAATGGTAGAAATTACTCGAAGTTTATTTGAGCAAATTTTTGTCAGTAATTGATGAGCCAAGATTGGTACACTATATGTACTATTGATTTTAAACTGAAGAGTTTGATCATGGCTCAGATTGAACGCTG